>JADBYT010000002.1:300000-500063 GCA_020402865.1 Bacteroidota bacterium
CCTTTCTGCTGGCGTTTTTGCTCTTCAGTTTTGAGTTCCATTGCACTTTCCATCCTGTTGTTTTTTAGCCAAAAAGCAGCGCCAGCTGAACCACCGGCAGGTATATAAATGAGCCGAACATTACACGTGCGGCATCTTTTGAGTCGAGTGTGCGGTAGAGCTTGAAGGCCTGAGCAGTAAATAATGCACCGGCGGCTACCGAAATAAGTACACCGATTACCCCCGTTGAAATAAGCTCGCCGCTATTGTACACCGGCAGAAGCAGGGGCATTACGCTCAGCGGCATCAGAAACAGGGTGTACACCAGAATCTGAAACGCCGTGCTTTTGTCGCGTCCGCCGGCAGAGGGTAGCAAACGGAAACCGGCTTTACGGTAGTCTTCATCGGCCACCCAGGCAATGGCCCAGAAATGCGGGAACTGCCATACAAACTGCACGGCAAAAAGAATAAGAGCCGTTACTCCGATACTTCCAAAGCCCGGATCAGCCGCCACCCAGCCCAGCATGGCCGGAATAGCGCCCGGAAATGCGCCCACAAACACCGCCACCGGCGAAACTCGTTTCATGGGGGTGTAAAGCGCCACATACAACACCAGTGATAGGGCTGAAAGCAAACCACTGAGCGGGTTGAGATAATACCAAAGCAGAAAAATACCTGCCACGCCTGTAATTCCGGCCACAACCATGCCCTCAGTTACCGACATGCGGCCTGTGGGTATGGGACGGTTGGCGGTGCGTGTCATGAGCTTGTCGGTTTCGCGCTCGATAAGCTGGTTAAATCCGTTGGATGAGCCCGTTACCAGAAAACCGCCCAGAATGAGCATGGTAATTTCAAGCCAGTCGGCCGCGCGCGAAAATTCGCGTATGCCCATGAAGTAACCGATTACAGCCGAAAACACGACCAGCGAAGCCAGCCGGAATTTCATAAATTGTGCGTAATCGCTGAATTTACTCACAGCGCGTGCCGGTTCGTCTATGCTTTGTGCCTTGGTTTGCAATTTCGGTGGGCAGAAAAACTTTGCAAATGTAGCAACTGCCTCGCCTCGTTGTGCCGCCCGGGGGCAGAATTTAGACCTCTTCTAAATTAAATCAGCTTAACCTCAGAAATCGCGGTACGAACGCCAGGGCGTTAGTTTTAGCCCGGCAAGCACCCAGGCGCTGTTAAATGACTGTCCGGCAGCTGTTTGGCGGCGAATGCCGGCGGTGAGCTCAACTACAATCGGGAAAGGCAGCTTCAGTTTCCAGCCGGCTTTAAATTCGGCGTGTATGAGGTTGGTGGCTAAGCCCTGACCAATAAAGTTGCCATACTCGCGGGGGCGGGGGAAGTAGGAAAGCAACGGATTGCCACCATAATTCAGGCCGGCAGTATCCTGCCCGAATTTGGCTACCATGAGTTTGCCGCTCAAATAGTACCGGCTCCGGTCGAACGCCAGAATGCCGATGGCTTCAGTAAAATTGGCGCCAAGAATATGCGCCAGCGGCATGCCGGCATGCGTGTAGCTTTGCTGCGGACTGCCATGCGCATAGGTGTAGGGGCGTACCATATTCAGCTCGCCCTGAAGTGTAAGACCCACTACACGAAACAGGTTGAATGATTTGTAGCCGAGCTGCAGACCCTGTTTATTGCCCCACCAGCCGTTTTGTGCACGTATTTCACGCAGCAGAAACTCGTCGAGAATAAGCTGTCCGTAAAAACGGTTGTTCTGGTTGATGCGCAGGCCAAAGCCAAAGCCCAGCATGGCATTGTCGCTGGAACCGAGGCTGTATTCGACCGGACGGTAAAACACTACAGGGTTAAGGTAGTTTACATCAAAGCCACGGAAGCGGTTGTTGTCGGTGCCTTGCCACACCACCGATTCAAATACCTGCAGGTTGAGCCATCGGGTGGCGTTGAAACTGATGAGGTGAAAGGAAGCATAGGCTGTGCGCAGGTCGCGGCCGGTTGGGCCGCCGGGATGGCTGAGTGCGGTAAAAAGGCTTGTGTACTGCAGCTTCCATATTTTGGTTGATTGCTGCAGGTAAGGCATAGGGCCGCTTACATCCGACAGCCAGAGCGAGCGGTAGCCTTCGCCCCAGAAATGCTTGTCGCGCCCGGCCTGGAGGTTGAAAATGCGGTTGGGTTTCCAGCTCAGGTAGCCCGATACATGTTGCCAGCTGTACACGCCGTTTGAATCGGCAAAGGCAAAATCGCCCCAGCCGGGTATGCGTTGTGTGCGTACAATCTGGCTGTCCACGTAATCGGTAAAGCTGGCCATGCCGGTTGCTGCGCGCAGCTCGCCGCCAATTTTCTTTTTTACATCAAAACTCAGCTGAAAACCCAGCGCCGATTCATAAATGGTTTCGCCAGCGCCGGCATCCACCCCGGCCTGCATCTGGTAAAGCGGACGCACCAGCATGGCCGATTTCCCGCCGGCCAGAAAGCCTTCGCTGCGTGAATAGTAGTTGGCAAACGTTTGCCGCTGTGCGCGTGCATATCGTGCATCGGGCAAAAGAGGGAATTTTAAACTATCATAAAGCCCGCCGGGCAGGCTGCGCACTGCGCTGTGCGCGTGGACAATGTTATTGATGTAGTCAGCACTTTCGGGATAATCTCTGGCCGAGAGGCCATAGTTAAGTTGTGCATGCAGCAACTGCAGCGAGATAATCGCAGCGATAAATGTAAAAAGAAGGATTCGGGGAGTAGAGCGTTTTATCATCAGGCGGCTTCAACTGATGTGAGCTGGCGGGTTTTGGGCTTAAGCTGCGCCTGCTTTTTGTTGTGGCGGCGCTTAATAAAAATGGGTGTAAGCATAAGAAGTATGCTGGCGGTGCCGGTAATAATAAATGCAGTTGTTTCATCAAGCAGGCGTGTGCCAAAAGCTACACCCATTACAGCCAGCGTACCGCTGTAAATGCTAATTACCGTGCTTTTGTGCGAAAATCCGCTGTCGATAAGCAGGTGATGAAGGTGATTCCGGTCGGCCGAAAAAGGCGATATACCTTTAATGGCGCGGTAAATGAAAATGCGCAGTGTGTCGGTAAGCGGATAAACCAAAATAGCAAGCACGGTTACCGGCGATACAAGTTCTTTAATGACCAAAGGTGTGTTTTCCTGCGGCACAAACTCTACCAGCTTAATGGCCAGAATACTCATAATAAGGCCAATGCTGAGTGAGCCGGAATCGCCCATGAAAATTTTGGCGGGCGAAAAGTTGAAAAACAGAAAAGCCGCCAGCGAACCCGCCAGCGAAAACGAAAGAAGCGCCATTACCAGATCGCCGCCCAGCATGAAAATTGTGCCGAATGCCGCTGATGCAATAAGCCCCACACCTGACGCAAGGCCGTCAACCCCGTCAATGAGGTTAAATGCATTGACTACTACAATATAGGTAAACAGCGAAAGGAAGATACTCGCCCAAAGCGGAATATCATAAATGCCAAACAGGCCGTGTAAACTGCGGATGCGGATTTCAGCCATCAGCACCAGAATCATTCCCACAATAATATGCGCCGCCAGTTTTTTAATCGGCGCGGTTCCCACAATATCATCTTTAATTCCTACAAAAAACAGCATGAGCAACGTGGCCACTACATACTGAAAATCTTTCACGCCCCGGATCAGACCGTCATACTGATTGATGCCATTTGGGAACCAGAGGGAAACGGCAAAAACAGTAGCTGCGAAAATGATAATTCCGCCAATGGTGGGCACCACCCGCTTATGCAGTTTGCGTGCTTCGCCCGGCTCGTCGAACAGGCGCTTCAGAAACGCCACTTTAATTAACGAAGGCGTAACCAGAAGCACCACAAAGAATGATGTTAAAAATGCCAGTATAAGATGCTCCATAGCGTGGTCAGGTGGGCGTTTGGTGTTGCTTATACGAAGCAACTTATTAACAGGTTGTACACAAATGTAAGATTCTTTATTACGACCAATTTCTTTTTTCGTTCGACGGGTGTTAATTCCGGTTGGATGGAAAGGGAAACACCCTTAATTACTTGAGTTGGTGATTGCAATAAAATACGTGAAAGCAGTGAGTCCGGTTTGGCAATTTCAGCCGGGGTCAGAAGAAATCGTAGTAAATATTGCTGAGCGAAGTTCTCAGGGCCACGCTGAAAAGGGTTTGCGCGTTGTTGGTGGAGTTGTTTGTTACATTGCGGGCGGTGAGTCCGGCACTTACGTTGAGGTTGCTGGCGTAGCTTATCATCCAGCCAATGCGGGCATCGAGGTAGTTGAGTCGTGTGTTGGAGGGCAATAAGGTGGTGGCAGTGTTGTCGCTCAGGAAAGGCCATTGGCCAAAGTTCTGGCCGTTTGTGTTTGCTTCTAAGGTGGCCGAGGTGGCTCGCACATGCACGAAGAAATCGCCGATTTTGTATTGCAGGCTGCCGGTAAACTCGCTGAAACCTGCGCCCAGCGGGTGTGCCAGCGGCTGGCCGTAGTGTGTCCACGATTGGGCGGCATCGGCAGTGGCGTAGGAGTAGGGCATTACGCGGTTGTACTCGGCCTGTATGTAAAGGTGTTTAATGGTAAATGTATTGAACGATTTAAGCCCTGCCTGCCAGCCCATTTTCCTTGTTATGCTGTTGTTGCCCAAATTGTCGAGCATAAACTGGCCGTAAAGAGAGGCTGTTTTCAATATATCCACCCGCAGGTTCAGCCCCAGCATATAATTGCGGGTGCTGTTCATGCCCTCGGCGGCCGGGCCAATGCCGGGCAGCGGGTTCCAGAATAAAAAGCCGGTGTTTACCCGGTTTGCCGAGTCGGCCGCATTCCACATTACGCCCTGAAAGAAGCCGAGTTCAAAAATACGTGCCGGCCGCCAGCTCAGCATTTGAAACGAGGCAGGCTTTTTCTGGAACAGCCGCTCGGTTTGGGGTGGTACCGGCGAAATGCTTTGCAAATTGGTAAGCACGGCATACAAGCTGGTAAACTGAAACTGCGACTTTTTCCCAAACCATGCCGTGAGCCGTGCATACGGGTAGTTGAAACTATTGTCAGACAGCAGCAGCGAGCGGTAGCCATCGCCCACAAAATGCTTGCCGTGGCCAGCCTGCACATTCAGCCATTTTGCCGCTTTTACAGATACATAGCCCGATGCCATGGCAAAGTCAAAGCCTGTTGTATCGAATGTTTTCCAGCGGCCCTGCCCCGGAATAACCAGTGTTTTGCGGGCGTAGGCATCAATAAACTCCGGCATCATGGCCTGGTTTTCCTGAAACGAGGTTTCGAACGATATACGCCGGCCAATATCGCCACGGGCCGTTACACCGCGGGTGTTTATCCAGAATGTGCCGCTGCCGGTGCTGTCTGTGGCACTGCCCGCCTGCAAATTGAAAAGCGGGTCGATATATAGGTTGAATGCTGGCTCACCATCTTTGGCCGGGCGTTCAACCTGCAGCAAACTGTTTTGATAATGCCAGCGTTTGAGCCAGTTTCCAAAGCCGGGGCCATTGGCCGCCTGCTTCTGGTGGGCATTGTTCAGTGTAATGGTTTTACGCACCGGCATGCCGTTTTCAATCCAGGGTTTCATGCTGGTATGCACCGGCATTACCAGCGAAACCGATGAATCGGCGGCAATAATGCTTTGCAGTTGCGGGTCGTGAATGAAAGGCCTTAGCCCGGAAGGAATGAGCAGGCCACGATTTCTTACCATTTCTGCCTCGGTTTCCTGCATCCATTCAAAATTGAGCGGCGAAACCGATTGTTGTGCGCGCAAAGAACATGCGGCTAATACAAACAGCAAAACGAAGAAATGTTTCATGCGGAGGTGGTTCGGCTCGTTATACTGGCTAAGCTGGACGGAAGTTTCGGTTTTCGGGCTTACAATAGTATTGTTTTTACGGCAATTCCTGCCAGCAACGCCATGCCGAAACTTAACAGCGTGCCTATGAGTACATATTCTGTCTGTCTGCGCAGTAAATCATTATTTACCGGCGATTCCGATTTTTCCCTGAAACGGATAATTGATTTTGCGGCAATCAGCAAACCGATTGCTTCGTACTGATTTACCAATACGAGTGTAAATGTAATGGTACGTTCGCTTATACCTATCCACATGCCTGCATTGCTCAGTGTATCGCCGCCAAGTGTATCGGCTATTTTATCATACCAGATTTTTATGCTTTTTGCAATTATTATCCGCGCCACCCAGATTACAAACACATAACCGGTAATTATGGCCAGAAAATTTCTGTTGTTTGCCAACCGTTCAATATGCTCTCCCAACTGCGTCATTATTGCCATCTGAGTATCATTGCCCATATATACCCAGCAGAAAAGCAGTACAAGCAAATGCAGAAACTGATCGATATAAAAATAAATCAGTTTATCGGCCTTATAACTTTTCCATAAATCAATACCCGTGTGCGTAATCAATACCGCAAAGAGCACGATAAAATTTCCGGTAAATATTCCTGCCAGAATACCCGCAATGGCACCATGCAGGTACAGATAAACCGATTTATGTTTTTTTTCGTTACGGTCTTTCACCCATTTGCCCGGCTGTAACACAAAATCGGTGAGCAGGTGGCTGAGCAGCAATTTCAGAAAGAGCATGATGCGGTGTTTAAATTTCCTGAGCCAGCATTTCGCGCGAAACGCTGATTGATTTTTTAAGTAATTCCCAGTTTGCCGAACTTATTCGCTGGCTCAGCGAGGGTTGTGTGATTCCGAATTTGTTTGCCAGATCGCTTTGCTTTATTTCCTTATTCCCGGCTTTCAGCAAGGCAAGCACTACTTCGGCCTGATTAAACGACCAGCCTTTAATAATATGATCCACATACTCGCAAATCAGTTCAAGCGATTTTTGTGTGGCGATATGTTTATCTGTGGTAATGGAAAGATTTCTGTCTTTTAAAAGCGCATCAAAACCCCGCCCTGAATTATGAAAGGCAGTGCCGTCTGATTCAGACAGCTTTTTCGCTTTGTAATTGATATCACCTATTCCTATGCTCAGCCTCGCATCGGTTATCAGTACACCATCCCGTATCTCTTTCCCGCCTGCATTTACAAATACATTTCGCCCCGTCTTTTTCTTTTTCCTGTCGGTGCTTTTTTTTACTTCCACACCCGGCTTAAGAATTGTTTTTAAAAAGCACCTGATGTAAACTGCGGCAAACAGGGCATCTTTATATTCATGCACAATTACCTGAAATGAATCGCCCCGGGTAATTTCCAGATTTGTTCTTGCTTTGGCAGTAAACACAAGGCACTCTTTGAGCTTTTGGGCCAACAACGCCCTTTCCTGCCCATCTTTGAGTTTTGATGATCCTGTTATGTCTCCGGTAATTACGGCAAACGGCATGAATTTATTTTTTTCAAATATAGGTAAAAAAGCCTATAATTCAAAATATAGGTAATTTATTCTATATTTTAAAATCCTGCGCTTTCGCAGAAAGCGCAAAGGTGCCGGTTTTCAGTATATAGGTAATTTATTCTATAATTATAAATATAGGTAAAAAAGCCTATATTTATTTTTATAGGTAGTTTATTCTATATTTCTGGAATGCCCCGGTTAGCGCAGCTTTTCCCAGGCTTCGCGGGTAATTCTGAAAATAATTACCGGATCGCCTTTGTGCAGGGTTTGTTTGTCGGGCTGCATGCCGTTGGCAAGTGCGGTGCGCTGCGAGGCAACATTATCTATATGCACAATGGAAATGAGCGAGGGACTGAAATTATTTTCAAACGCATAATCGCGGCATTTTTGGGCAGCTTCGGTGGCAAAACCTTTTCCGCGAAATGCAGGCATGAGCGAGTAGCCGATTTCGAGCTCTTCAATTTCATCTACCGTTTGCACCAGCAGCCCGCATTGCCCCACAAATTCATTTTTCTGTTTTTCAATCAGGGCATTCATCCCGCCCAAATCATTGGCGTAACGGAAATTCACTTTATCAAACCAAACCTCAAGATTTTCTTCGGCCGATTTGATGTCATTCACATTGAAAATGTATTTCAGGGAATCAGGATCACGGCAAAACTCCAGCCAGCATATCCGGTCTGTTTCTTCTAATCTGCGGAACAGCAGGCGGGCGCTGGTTTCTCCTTCTAGTGAGAAACGAAATGTTTTTTCTGCCATGTCGTTGTGCAATTAAGCTTCGCGCAGCACGTGGTTGCCGGCCAGTTCCTGATCAAAAAGTGGCTTTACATCGGTGTACACACTTCGCAAACCGGTTTCGAGGTCGATGCGGTGCGCCCAGCCCAGTGCGTGCAGGCGGCTCACATCGGTAAGTTTACGCGGCGTACCATCGGGCTTGCTGGTGTCGAAACGAAGTTCGCCGGTAAAGCCTACAATGCTGCTGATGAGTTTTGCCAGATCGCCAATGCTTATGTCGGAACCGGTGCCGATGTTGAGGAAGCCGGGTTCGTTCCAGTGGTTCATTACAAACACACAGGCATCGGCCATGTCATCCACATGCAAAAACTCGCGCAGCGGTGTGCCGGTGCCCCATATTTCGGCGTATGCAGCACCTGTGGCTTTGGCGGTGTGAAACTTGCGCAGCAGCGCAGGCATTACGTGCGAGTTGTGCAGGTCGTAGTTGTCGTTGGGCCCGTACAAATTGGTGGGCATCACCGATACGAAATTGCAGCCGTATTGTGCGCGGTAGGCATCACACATTTTTATGCCGGCAATTTTGGCAATGGCGTAGGGTTCGTTGGTAGGTTCAAGCAGGCCGGTGAGCAGCGCATCTTCCTGAAGCGGCTGCGGTGCCATTTTCGGATAAATGCAGGTGGAGCCGAGGAAGAGCAGTTTTTTCACGCCATGCACATGCGCGGCATGAATTACGTTGGCCTCAATCATGAGGTTTTCGTAAATAAAATCGGCGCGGTAGGTGTTGTTGGCCACAATACCGCCCACTTTGGCGGCGGCCAGAAATACAAACTCCGGTTTCTCAGCTGCAAAGAAATCATTTACCGCAGCCTGGTTGCGCAGATCAAGTTCTTTTGATGTGCGCGTGATGATATTTTTGCAGCCGTTTTGTTGCAGCCGCCGCACAATGGCCGAGCCCACCATGCCGCGATGCCCGGCCACAAATATTTTCGATTCGGTGCTTAGCTGTGTGCTCATGGCTTACTCGTGAAAGTGAGATACGGTGTGGCCGCCGTCCATCAGATAGCGGTCGCGCTCAAAGTGTTTCAGGTCAGACTGCACCATTTCGCGGCAAAGTTCCTGCACGGTGGCTTTGGGTTCCCAGCCAAGCACGGTGCGGGCTTTGGTGGCATCGCCCACAAGAAGATCTACTTCAGCCGGACGGAAATACTGCGGATCAATTTGCACCAGCACTTCGCCCGAGGCAGCATCCACACCTTTTTCATCCACACCGCTGCCTTCCCAGCGCAGGGTAATGCCGGCTTCGGCAAACGACCAGTTTACAAATTCGCGCACCGAAATTTTTATACCGGTAGCCAGCACATAATCATCGGGCTTATCCTGCTGAAGCATACGCCACATGCCTTCCACATAGTCGCGGGCATGGCCCCAGTCGCGTTCGGCATCAAGGTTGCCGAGGTACAGTTTTTTCTGCAGGCCGAGTTTGATGCGGGCTGCGGCACGGGTAATTTTCCGGGTCACAAATGTTTCGCCGCGTATGGGGCTTTCGTGGTTAAACAAAATACCGTTGCAGGCATACATGCCGTAAGCCTCGCGGTAATTTTTAGTAATCCAGAACGCATACAGCTTGGCTACACCGTAGGGGCTGCGCGGATAAAAAGGTGTGGTTTCGCGCTGCGGAATTTCCTGCACAAGGCCGTAAAGTTCCGACGTAGAAGCCTGATAAAAACGCGTTTTGTTTTCGAGTTTGAGTATGCGTATGGCCTCAAGCAAACGCAGGGTGCCTAATGCATCGGAATTGGCCGTGTACTCCGGTGTTTCGAACGATACTTTTACATGCGACTGTGCCGCGAGGTTGTAAATCTCGTCGGGCTGCACTTCCTGTACAATGCGAATGAGGTTGGTAGAGTCGGTAAGATCACCGTAGTGCAGCTGAAAAGGCTGGCCCTGCTCATGCCGGTCGTGGTAGAGATGGTCAATACGGTGTGTGTTGAAAAGCGAACTGCGGCGTTTAATGCCGTGTACTTCGTAGCCTTTCTGCAAAAGCAGTTCGGCAAGGTAAGCACCATCCTGACCGGTAACCCCGGTAATTAAAGCAACTTTGGCCATTTGCGCTGAGTAAGGAAGACAGGCGGCAAATTTAATCAATTTCAGCCGCCGTAACGAGGAAGTGAGGATTGATGAGGTTTTGGCGGTTGTAGCGCAGTACACCGCCGTCGGGCCAGGTGCTTACGCGCGCGCCGCTTTCGAGTGCAATGATGTGGCCGGCAGCCGTGTCCCACTCGCTGGTAGGCGCAAAGCGCGGGTATGCGTGTGCTTTGCCTTCGGCCACCAGGCAGAATTTGAGCGAACTGCCCGAAGGCAAAAAATCAACGCGCCCGAAACGGCGTTGTTGCATATTTACATACTGTTCTGTTTCGGGCGATGAATGCGAACGACTGCCGGCAATGGTAAACACTTCGGGCAAAGCTTGCAGGGGCAGGCGCAGAGCCGGGGTGAAATCTGGCGAATGCTGTGTGTGGGCAATGTGCACAAGCCAGGCACCTTCGCCTTTGGCGGCATAGTAAAACAAGCCTTTGGCCGGCGCATACACAATGCCGAACACGGGTGTGCCGTTTTCGCAAAGTGCTATGTTCACGGTAAATTCGCCGTTGCGCTTCACAAACTCTTTAGTGCCATCAAGCGGATCCACAATCCAGCATTGTGTCCATTTCGAGCGGTATTCCTCGTAAGGATGATTGGCGTCGTCTTCTTCGGTGAGAATGGGAATGCCCGAAGGAGCCAGATAACGCGAAATGATTTCGTCGGCAGCTTTGTCGGCCTGAGTAAGCGGCGTGTTGTCGGCTTTGTAATCTACTTCAAAGGCCGTGGTGTAAATGTGCAGTATTGCTTTGCCGGCTTCGTGTGCGGCGGTGAAGGCAGGTTTGTAGAGCGGGTTTTCATTCATAGCGAATATTTTCTGTTGGCTCTGCGAAAATGAATGAATGCCACAAGTGAAAGTTTATCCCTGTTTTGTTTGTAGTAGATGTGGTAAGGGAATCGTGATAAATTTATTTTTCGGATCGAATGTGTAACCGGCTTGCCACTTTCGGGGAAAGTGATCAGTGACTGTAGATTAACTTCAATATCATCGAGCAAACTTAATGCCAGAGCTTCATGTATATCGACGTAATATTCAACAGCAGATTCAAGTTGTTTGGCGAATAGACGTGACTCAATAATCTGCATAAAGCACGAAAGAATTATCCGGCCTTGTTTTTTGAATGTGAAATTTCGGTTCTCAATCTGTTGAGGTGCGCATGCCAACTTTCAGTATGGATAGTTCCGGCCTCAATTTCCTGGTCAGCCTTTAGAATTGAGGCAATTTCATCAGGTGTTAAATCCTCGCTGGTTTCATTAATCATTGGTAATTGCTCGATAATAGCAGACAACATTTTCAACTGCTGTTCATCATCAATCGAATTGATATGGCGGATTATTTCCTCTTTCAGTGATGCAGTTGTCATGGCATAATTTTTAATCAACTAAAGTTACTGAATAAATCAGTATTTCGCACCGCCCGCACCAATCTGCTCAATCGGGTGCCAGGTGGTTTTTACTTCCTGCAGGTCGATAATGAAATACGGATTTTGTGCTGCGGCATCACTCCAGTTGTTTTCGCTCCAGTTGAATGTACGTTTCACATTGGCCGCTGCTTTTTCCTGCGCCAGTTTCCAGTCGGCGGCGCTGCCCGCTGCCATTACCAGTGCATTCACATCCATGTGTGAGGCCATGTGGCTGAGCAGCTCTTTGATTTGGCCGGTGAGAATATTTATCACACCGCCGGGCAAATCGGAAGTAGCCAGCACTTCGCCAAACGTAATGGCGCAAAGCGGCTTTTGTTCCGAAGCCAGCACCACACAAGTGTTGCCGCCGGCAATTACCGGCGCAATAACCGATACAAGCCCGGCCAGCGACGTATCCTGCGGTGCCACCACAGCCACCACGCCCGCAGGCTCTGGCACCGAAAAGTTGAAGTGCGACGATTGCACCGGATTCACCGTGCTGAACAGTTGCTGATATTTATCGCACCAGCCGGCATAATGCACCAGGCGGTCAACCGAAAGAGCCACTTCTTTTTCGGCGGCGGCTTTGGTGAGGCCCTGCTGCATGAGTTCTTCAATAAACTGTGCCTTGCGGCCTTCCAGCATTTCGGCTATTCGATAGAGAATCTGACTGCGGTTGTAGCCGTTGCGGCCGCTCCAGCCGCCAAATGCGCCGCGTGCAGCCACCACGGCATTCCTGAAATCCTTGCGCGAACTCAGACAAATATTTGCCAGCACCTTGCCCTTTTTATCCGTAAGCGGATAATAACGGCCTGATTCAGTACGCGGAAATTGTCCGCCAATATAGAGCTTGTAGGTTTTCAGGATTTCGATGCGCGACATAACAGGTGAATTTCGTCATCTAAGATACCCAAATCTCCCGAAACAGATCAATTTTAGCAGACTTCGATTTGTGCAACACATTCGTTAAGCTGCATAAAAAAAGCTCCGGTTTTGTGTAACCGGAGCTTTCAGTTCAATGCGCATATATTCCTTAATTGCGAATAATTTTTACGCTGGAAACAACGCCATGTTCATTTACAAGCGAACCAAAATACAAGCCTGCCGGTACGCCGCTTAGTTCGATGAGTTGTGTATGACTGTTGATGCGCGTTTCTGAAACTACCCGCCCGGAAACGTCTGTTAACACAAATACAAGCTGATCAGAAACAGTTGCATCATGGCGAAGTGTAAGTGCCGTGTTGCCCGGATTAGGGTAAACCTGAAGTGAAGTAACTTCTGCAGGTTCTGAAATGCCGGTTACCGAAGCATCATAGTATGTGCGGATGATTACTGTTGATGTTGAAGTTTGTGCAGGAAAACCATTGTCGCTGGCAGTTGCCGTTATTGTATAAACACCGGGAGGAAAGTCTTTCGCTCTGAACGTGCAAATGTATTCTTTATAGGCATTTTGCATTACGATTGATTCTGTGCTCATCGCTCCTGCGGGAGCATTGGTGGTGAATGAAGCCGTAACGGTCTGGTTGATTTCAGGTGTAAAAAAGCGAAATGTAATTTGTATCGAATCCTGATTCATTGTCCGCAATGTGTCGCCAGTAAACACGTCAATTGTATCGCACAGCGCACTGTTCATAATAAAAGGAGGAACGTTGCCCTGAATACCGATATTGAAATATACTTCAAGGTCATCGAGCCAGCTTACTTCATCGGCAGTGCCGTAAGGTCCGTTAAACGCATAGCCTGATGTATCAAAACGGCCAACCTGAAAATAGTCCACGCCATTTCCCTGGTTCACACCCACTGTGGCCGGCACACCGCCAAAACCATTCACCCCTGCCGATGCATCACCTGTTGTCCATTCCATATCGCCGTAGCAGAAGCCTACATTGTTTCCCGGAGGTAAGATGCTGTCTAATCCATTTGTGATGATAAGCTGAAAGCTGTTTCGCTTATCTGAATGGATGTTAAAATATCCCACACTATCCCATTTTATAACCATATAAGTGGGAGTAATTTTATAATACACCAAACCACTTAAGCTGTCGCGGGTATCCACATCGGCCCAAAACGGGGCAATCATTCCTACACTGGTTGTAGGGAATGAGTCTGCAGTGAAATTGAAGTATGTAGTATCAAAGGAAATATTTCCATTGTTATTTATAAATACAGCATTTTTGGGTGTGCCGAAGTAATTAAAACTAAATGGCAACGATATACCCGGTGAGGAAAAATCAT
The DNA here is from genome assembly GCA_020402865.1 of Bacteroidota bacterium. Taxonomy (NCBI): domain Bacteria; kingdom Pseudomonadati; phylum Bacteroidota; species Bacteroidota bacterium. The sequence continues at coordinate 313,807 of JADBYT010000002.1, forward strand.
CGTTACGGTAATCGGGCGGGAAGGAGCCTTGGAAAGGCACCACAAAAAATGTCGAATCCAGAGGAATCATGCAGTTACACACGTTACTGCTTTGCAGCTGCACGGGAGGGTTTGAATACCTGGTGTGGGCTGCTTGTGTTGAAGTTGCGTTAAATACGTAACGGGTGTTTGGTTGCAGCTGCCCGGCAAGTTTCAGTTGCGCATAGGTCTCTGGAGTAATTGTAATAGACTGTGAAACGGCAGCTATTGAAAATGTCAGGAAGAAAAGTAGAAATAGCTTTTTCATAATTTCCGGTTTAGGAAAGAGGTAATCCTAAATATCAAGTCGTAAAAATGATTGTGGGTTGCCTGTGAAACGAAGTTCGGGGAAAGATTTTTCTTGAAGTGATTATGAAGATTAACTGAGGAATTTCTTTCGGATCTCCGGCGTAGGCACCATGCACGCCTCGCGTTTTCCCCACCATTTATAGCGGTTCCGGCCAACCCAGTCATACACGGCATCGCGCAGGAAAGGCGGAACAATAATAAACACAAACAGCAGTGGCCAGGCTCCGCTCATGCGCCGTGCAATGCGCAGCGCGGCAGAGGAACGCTGATAGATTTTGTCGTTTTCTATCAATGCCACACTGTCTAAATTTTCGGCTTTTATGCCAAAGGGCTCAAGCAGTTTAACGGCAATTTCCGATTGCAGCGGAGCCACGCGGAAACGGTCTTTCGGGTCGTGTGTAATGATGCGGTTTACCCCGGCATTGCAAAAGTTGCAAACGCCGTCAAACAGCACAATGTATTTGCCTTCGTGGCTCATGGTCGCACGGCGCAGGAATACGGGTCAACGGCTACTTCTATTTTGCTGCCCGGAATTACGCGCCAGTCGCCGAAGCGGATAAATACCACGTTGCCGTTTCGTCCGCCGCAGTTTGTGCTGTGGTGCGGTGCCGGCCCGCCCGAAGCCACGTTGCGGTTGGCCACAAAGCAAATTCCTTTCGCATCATCAACGGCCACGCCGTGTGGCTGAAAGCCGGAGTTAAGGCTGGCTTCCACCGTGTTGGTATTCGTATTAATCACATACACCGAGCCTCGGTTGCCGGGGTAAGTGGCCGTATCTTCCATGCAGGTAATAAACAGGTAAGGCGAGTTTCGTGAAATGGCCAGTTCCTGCGGATACACACCAACCGGAACCGTGGCAATCAGCTGCATGGTGGCGGCATCGAGCACGCGTATTTTGTTTGAATGCTGGCTGGTTATATAGAGCTTCGTTCCGTCGGGCGAAAAAATCATGTCGTGCGGATTCTCGCTGTTGGTGTTCAGCGGTTGTGTGGTGCCATCTATCACCACCTTGTCAGGCGAAGTGGTAAACTGCGGATCGCTGATGTCGAATTTATAAATGTAATTGCCCTGGTTGCAGGTTACGTACAGCGTATCGCCGTTTGGATGTATGGCCGAGCCGTGCGGCTGCACCAGCAGGCCCGAACCCTGAAACATCAGCTCAAACTGCATGGTGTTCAGGTTTACCTGTGCAATGCGTCCGTTCGGGTTCCAGTCCACCACGTAGGCGCGCTGTCCGTCGGGCGTAATTGAAAACGTATTCCAGCTTCCGTAGGCAATGTTTGAATTCGGCCCAAGCAAAATACGCCCCACAAACGCATCGTCTGAACAGCGGTACTTTTCAATGTAACGCCCGTTCGAAAACACCACGTACCAGAACTGTCCGTCGGGCGAAATTTTTACGTTGTGCGGCGATTCAATTACACCCTCAGCGCCCACTTTTATCTTGCGCATCTGCACGCCTGTTTGCTGATCAAACACCGTCACTACATCACAACCCTGATTGGTCACGTAATATTTTGCCCGGTTCGGATTATCACTGAATGCCACGTAACCGTTGGCATCGGGCGCACCGGCATCAATCCAGTTACGCAGACGAATTACCTCTTCGCGGCTCAGCGGTTCGTCCTGCAAAGGCATCGTAGGCTCGGCAAATACGCCCAAATCTTCGAAATGATTGGTAAACAAAAACAGCGTGCTGTATTCGTGCGCATACGGAATCACCACCGCACCGTTCCTGTCGCCCCGCATCAGCGAAGTCCACGAACTCAGGTCAAGCCCCGCTGCAGCCCCCGCACTCTGTGCATTGTGGCAGCCCGAAACGGCACATTTGGTAATCAGAATTTTGGCTATTTCTACCGGATATCCGCGCTCCGTTAAATCGGCCGGCATGTCGCGGCGGCAGCCGCTTACAAACATTCCCGCTGCTATTCCCGCACTTCCCAGCAGCATCAAAAAACGTTGTGCACGCATACTTTTTGCTTTACCGTAAAGTTAAGGTTTTTTAGACGGGAAGCGAAAGCATGAAACCCGTGTTGAGGTTAAAAAAGGAATTACAAAAAAACAGGCTGTTTCCGTGTGTCGGAAACAGCCTGCGAGGACTCGATGATTTTACATCTTCTCCAGCTTCATCACCACCGTTTGCCCCGGAAAACCAACGGCATTGGTAGTGGTAAACTCCATCACACTCTTCTTCCTTTCCTTCACTTCATACACGCCGCTGAAATTCTGGCACTGAATAATGTTTTCTTCCGCCTCGTGACCGCCGCCGTGTGTGTCTTCAATGCTGCTCTGGTTCGAAAGCTCAAACTTTTTGGCTTTTTCCCTGAACTGCCAGATGAAATGTGCATGGTAGCTGTGGTTGGTCCAGTCGCCTTTGCATGACGCGCCACCGTAAATATCGCAGTCTTCAAACGTAAGTGTGGGCAAATGATCCTGCGCCACACCATCAACGGTGAGTGTGGTTACTTTCCATGTAGCGCCGCTCAACCGGTCAGATGCCTGTTTGGTTTTGTTGCAGGCGCCCAGCACAAGCAGCAGGCAGATGGTGATTGAAGCAAAAATGGTGTTCTTTTTCATGGTGTGTATCGGTTATTGAGGTTATTGAATAATTGTCTGGAAGGTTACATCCACATCCGTATCGCCGGTAGCCACGTTGCCGTTTTTAATGCCGGGCTGATGCTTGAGAATGACTTGCGTAGTACCTGTGGAGGCTGCACCGGTGCGGAATTTATTCTGCAAACCGATGGGCAGCGGGGGCGTATTGGTATCACTGTCGAGGTAAGTGTGTGTAACGCCGGCGCCGGTAAAGCTGAAGAAGAACTGGTGGTCGTTGGCTTCTTCAAGTACTTCGTTTGAAATGGTATCCACCGGACTGGCAAGTGTATTCAACAACACCACATCAACCAGATACGTTTTGGAAGGCTGCAAACGAAGCGTATCCCAGCGCGAGGGAACACCGCTGCCGTCGCCGTCTGGATCGAGAAAAACTACTGTATCCACCGCATTGCCCGTAGCCGAATCGGTGACCACAAGTTGCAGACTGGTAATAATTTCCTGCTCATTCACCACGGGCGGCGGCACAGTTACCTGATCGTCGTCTTTTTTGCAGGCGGTGAAAATTGAAGTTGCGGCTACAGCCACAATGAAGTATTTTTTGAATTGCGTGTTCATACTATTTTAATGCTGATTGTTTGAATTGTTTGAGGGCCTGAAATTAAATGGTATTTGTACATACAGCCTGATGTTACGGCCCATATCATCGGCATAGTAACGGAAACGGTTCAGGTAATCGCGGTAGGTTTCGTTCAGTAAATTGGTTACTGTAATTCCCGCGTTTATCTGCTGTCCGTTTGCCCACACAAAACTGGCACCGGCCTGCATGCGTACTAAGGTATATGCACCCGGTGGCGCAACAAAATCGCTGTTTTGTGGTACTCTGAATTGTTTGTTCACATATTGCACTCCGGCACCGGCATAGGCATTGCGGATGCGCTTTTTGTCTTTCCAGTCGTACTGCAAACCAAGTTCAAAACGATCGGCAGGCATAAGAATGAGCCAGTCGTTAAGATCATGGTTCCATGCGCGGAGTATGGATGCTTTACCTGTGGCCGAAATGCCCCGGGAAAGTGTACGCCGCACTGAAAAGTCAGCACCGCGCAGCGTTACATTGGCCTGCGAAAAACGGAAGGTGGGAAATGCACCCTGAATACTCACCGTGGGCGGCATTACCGGCCGGGCAAAAATGAAACCGGCAATGTAGTTGTAATACACACTCACTTCGGCATCCATTACTTCGTGTTCGTGCCAGTTAAACGCTGCGGTGGCATTGTAGGCCGTTTCGGGCGTGAGGTTGCGGTCGCCAATTTCTACCGATGCAGCGCCGTGGTGCAGGCCATCGCTGTAAAGCTCGTTTACCGAAGGCGAGCGCCAGGCCGTGCCGGCATTAATAAGCAACATTGCTTTTTCGCTGAAACGGAAGGTGGCACCCAAAATGGCCGTGGCGTTGGCAAAGGTGTGAACCGGCGTTATCACCACGTTGTTTTCCCATTTAAACACTTCCAGCTTCCGGTACTCGGCGCGCACACCGGCTTCGAGTGTAAGCAGCGAGTCGCCATGCCAGCGTTCGGTGGCCCACACGGCAGCGGTGCGGTTCCGGAAATTGGGAATGAAAAACCGCCCGGCATAGGTGTTTGCCTGATGCTGCGCTGTAACGCCAAACGCGCCTGTAAACCGCCCCACTGCTTTATGCTCGGCCAGCACTTCGGCAAAATGCGAAGTGATTTCGTAGCTCAGGTCGGGGCGGTTGAGTGCTGCCAGCGAATCGTTTCGCGGCCGGTGCTTGTCGTACTCTAAGCGCTTGTTGTACTGCCGCGCATACACGGCTTCCAGCGTCCACACATCACTTAAATGGTAATGCAGTTTTGCTTTGGCCAGTTCATGTTCCACCTGCTGAAACGGCCGGCCAATGGTGTAGCTGAACGAATCGGGAGCAAGCGGGCGCACGCTGTTAAACGCGGTGTACAAATCGGTAATGTTGCCGATGTGCGAGCCGGAGAAGATGCCAATTTTGGTGTTGAACTGGCTGTAATACACTTCGGCTTCCATGCGCTCGCGGTGCCAGCCGGCGGCGGCCGAGAAATTGGCTTCGCTTACTCCGGTGTTCCACAGGCGGTAGTTGGGCGTATTTACATTTCCGCCCCGGCGCAGCGTACCCTGCACACGCCAGCTCAGCGAAGGCAAACGGGCAAAGTTCTGTTCAACCATAAGCGAAGCATTCCCTTCGCGGTTGTTGCTGAAACCGGCCAGATGCATTTCACCGCCAAGTCCGGCGCTGTCGCGCAGGGCACCGGGTTCTACCAGTACCACGCCGCCCAGTGCATCGCTGCCGTAGCGCATACTGCCGGCGCCTTTTATAACCGTAATGCGCTTTGCGGTAAACGGATCTATTTCGGGCGCATGCTCAAGCCCCCATTGCTGGCCTTCCTGCCGCACACCGTTGTTCAGTATCAGAATACGGTTGCTGTGCAGGCCGTGAATCATGGGTTTGGCAATGTTTGAGCCGGTTTGCAGCGCAGTAACACCGGTTATGGCTGTAAGCGCCTCGCCCAGCGATTTGCCGCGCACCTGATCGAGTGTGCGGCCGCTGAGTTCTTCGCGGGGCTGACTGATGCCTGTGGCCGGAGCCTGCTCGCTTATTACCACTGTGGGGCCGGTGTGCTCGTGGTGCGGAAGCCCGAAGTCGAGCACTGTGTTTTCGGTAAGCGAAAACGTTTTGCGCATCATTTCGCAGTTCAGGTGCGAGCATTCGGCCGTGTACTCGCCACTGCAAAGTGCACGGAAACCGTAACGGCCCTTTTCATCGGCATAGGTCGCAGTAACGGCGCCCGAGCCCAGATGCCGGAGCCGTATAAATGCATACGGCAGCACCTCGCTCCGCCCCGAATCGCGCACCACGCCCGAAAGCGATAAACTGCATCCGGCCAATGCCTGTTGTGCCTGCAGCGGCAAATACAGCATTGCACCGAACATCAGTAAAATGAATGTTCGCATGAGTATTAACTGAATAGATCACACGTTGCATTGTGTAAAATGCAACAACCGGAAAAGCGGTGTTAACCTATCAGCTGCGGCGGGCCGCGCAGAAAAAGAAAAGAGGGTTCGGAAAGGAAAACCGGACTTACTACCAGTGCCGCGTGCGCATAGCTGTGTGCGGCAATTACCGGTCTGAAAATAAACTCATGTGCTGCACACGATTCGCCTTCAAGCTGCTCAAATGTACAATGCACGTGTGCGTGGCCGATTGTAGTTCCGGCTTTGCTAACGGCTGTAATCTCGTGCTCGGTATCGTTGTGCGGAAATAACTCGTGAATGAGTTCCTGCGGAAGCAAATGCACGGCAAACAGCAGCATGGCCACCCATGCTCCCTGCTTTTTTACAAACTGCCGTGTACGTTGCAACATGTCGCAAAGTTATACAATAATATCAGGGTGGTAATTAAAGTAATTATTGCAGCCTACTGAATAATTAACCTGCGGTGTGCCGTGGCTCCGCTGTGTGTGGTAATCTGGCAAATGTACATACCTGAAACCAGCGCGCCCGTATTTACTGTACTCAGCGGAGACGTAAGCATTTCCTGATGCACAAGCTGTCCGTTTATATTATACATGCGAAGTACCGAAGGCTTCACGGCCGTGGCAGTGGTTTGCATTTGTACCTGAGCTGTGGCGGGATTGGGGAATAAAGTAAATGCCACAGTTTCATTGTTTATTTCTCCGCCTGTAGATACATTATTATCACCCCAGAAAGCGTGCAGTCCGCCGGAATAGTTGCCAATAATCAGGTCAATTACACCGTCGTTGTTTATATCTGCACCTGTAGGTGCAATGCGCGAACCAAAGCGGCGGTCGATGTACACCGAATCGGTGAGGGTAAATGTGCCGGTAAGGTTGTTGTCGATATTATCGTAACGGAAAAGATAGCCGCGTTCTGAACCTACGAGCAGCACCGAAGCGCCGTTTTCGCGAAACAGGAAGGGTGTGCTGTAGCCGGTGGTAAACATAACCTGATTTACGGTAACGCCGCCCAGAAACTGTGTAATTACTGTAAACTGCGGTGCCGTGGCGGTGCCGGTGTTGCGGAAATAGTTTACCCGGCCATCCTGTTCGCCGATCAGCAGATCAAGCTTGCCGTCGTTGTCCACATCCACCAACTGTGGTGTGGCAAAATTACCCACATCTATGCCCTGGTAATTGGCGCCGGCAAGCACAAAATTATCGGGCTGTCCGGGGTCTTTGCGGAAGAAATGAATTTTGCCCACTACATCACCCACAATCAAATCCTTGTCGCCATCGCCGTCAATATCACCAAAGGTGGGCGCCATTGCCACAATATTGAGGTTGAGCGCATTTATGCCGGCAAAGTCTGTGGTAAGTAACTGATAAATGGGCGATGCGTTGGTGCCGTTGTTCCTGAACAAGGCAATTTTTGAAGGATACGCCCCTGCACTGTTAAAATAGCCGTAGTTGCCCACAAACAAATCAAAATCACCATCGCCGTCGTAGTCATGCAGTGTGGGTGTAGCGCCTTCGCCCAGATCAATCATGTCTTTTTGCAAAAAGTTGCTTTCTACAAAAGAAGACACCACACTGTCGTTATCGCCGGTGTTTTTGTAAAGCCACACGCTGGTGTGGTTTTCAGAAGTATTCGGTGCGTTGGGCGCAAAAATCAGGTCCTTTTTCCCGTCGTTGTCAATATCCAGATGATAACCGCAGGGAAACAGCGGGATATTTACCGAATAACTTTGCGGATACACATAATCTACCAGATCCATTTGTGCAGCAGCGGGTGTGCCGCCATTACGCAGGTAAGTCATAAACGGGTTGGTTAAATCGCCAATCACCAGATCAAGGTCGGCATCGTTGTTGGTGTTGATGCATTCGATGCACGAACCGGCGTGGCGGCTGTTGTTTCCGGTGCGCAGCACAGGTGTTTGGGCCGGGTCAAGTGGTGCAATGGGGGGCGGAAGGCATGTAGTGCCAAGTGTAATGCTGGCATTTAGTGCATTTTCATCAAACTTGCCCCAGCACTGGTCTTCAAGTTTGTAATGCAGACTATCGCAAATGCCATAGGTTTCCATGCTGTAGTTGCGGTGCCATTCAACGGTGGTGCCGGCAATGCCAAAGGTGAGTACATCCATGTCGCCGTCGCCGTCCACATCGCGTATGGCGGGAATATCAACTGCACTTACATACAGGTTGCTCATGAAATTAGTGCTGTTTGGCGATAAATTGGTGTACACCAGAAACGACACCATTTGAAACTGAAGCCCCGATGAAAGAGTGGAAATATTTTTATACACCGAAAAGCCAGCCACCGAATAAGAGAAAATATCCATCTTCCCGTCGCAATTGTAATCGCGGAGCAACACCCAGTCGTGCAGGAGCGGGAAACGATTAATATACTCAGGCGCAAAACGGTAGTCGCTTTGGTTGGGTGTACCGTTATTTACCCATGTCAGTATTTTGTTTCCCGTGCGGTCAAACGAAAACAAATCCATGGTGCCGTCCTGGTCAAGATCAATTTCGCTGAACTGGCAGAAATTCATGCCACCCGCCCAGGGAAAGGGGAGGAGCTGGCTGTTGGCCACAACCGGAATGGTATCAACCCGGTTAAAGGTAAGTTGTGCCGCAAGCGGAGTGGTAAGAAGCAAAGCAGCAAGAACAGGAGTAAAAATGGTTTTCATAGATTAGCCTGAAGCCTTAATATAACGAAATAACCAGCGGGGAGATGCTTCAAATATACGCTTAAATCGGGTTTGCGACTTTTGCAGAAGACGTGTTCTGTATCGCTAAATCCGAAATTCAGCTGTTTTTAATCACATTTTTCGGGAATAAATCAGTGGCTTGCAGTGATTTCGGTAGCGATTATGTATTTCAAGTTGCTGATTTTTAGGTGCTTGTAAATAAAAATGTTAAAAACTTTCCTGCGAAAACAGCAGCTTGCAGCCGGAGGCTTGTGAATCCTATTTTTCTTCTATATTTGCAGCCTCCATTTTGGAAAGGTGTAACCCGTTGATTCACTTTCCGGTGGGTATTTCGCAATAGCTATGCAAAACATTAAAGGAGCCATCCGTATTTTCGCCATTTTGATGGCGCTGAGCTGTATCTTTTACCTCTCATTCACCTTCGTAACCCGAAGCTGGGAGAAGAAAGCCGATGCTTACGCAACGAATTATCTGAACACCAAAAGTGTAAAGGATCTGATTGCCGCAACCAATGGCAACAAGCAGCTCGAAAAACACATTATTGATTCGGTAAAAGATGCCCGTTTCCGTTTCTTCCTCGAAGATTCGATTGCCGGCAAGAAAATCTATCTGAAGTATTTTACCTATCAGCAGTGTAAGGAAAAAGAACTCAGTCTCGGTCTCGACCTTCAGGGCGGTATGAACGTTACCCTTGAGGTATCTACCCCTGAAATTGTAAGAGCACTCGCCGGTAACTCTACCGATCCTGCTTTTACCCAGGCAATGGCGCTTGCAATTGACCGCGACAAAACCAGCAATCAGGATTTTATTACCCTGTTTGGTGCTGCCTACGCCGAGAAAAATCCGCAGGGCCGCCTGTCGAGCTACTTCGCTGCCAGTCTGAAAGACAACAACATTACCTACAACTCAACCAACGAGCAGGTGCTTGCGGCCATCCGTAAGGAAGCTGATGCCGCCATTGACCGTGCCAAGCTGGTTCTCGAAAGCCGTATCAACAAATTCGGTGTGGCTCAGCCCAACATCCAGAAGCTCGAATCATCAAACCGCATTCTGGTGGAGCTTCCCGGTGTGAAAGACAAAGCCCGTGTGCGTAAGCTCATTCAGGGTTCGGCTAATCTCGAATTCTGGGAAACCTACGAAGTGGCCGAAGTTGCCCAGAAAGTATTTGATGCCAATGAGCGTTTGAAAGTAATTATGGGCATCAAAGATTCGGTGAAGGTTGATTCTGCTGCCTACAAGCCTGACTTTGCCAACGCAAAAACCACCGCCGACTCAGCCAAAGCCCGTGAAGTAGCCCAGAAACTCGGCGACAGCATCAAAAAGGCCGACAGCATTAAACTGGCCGGTGATACCACCAAGAAGAAAAACGAGCGCCAGCCGCTGTTTGAGCGTTTCCAGTTTAACCTCTCTCAGCAGGGTCAGGCGCCCAAAGGCCCGGTGCTTGGCTTTGCCGCACAAAAAGATACGGCTTATGTAATGAGCCTGTTCCGCAATCCCGAAGTAGCACGTATTCTGCCTTCAGATCTTCGTCTGATGTGGAACTTCAAAGGCGAAACCGGCGAAAACGGCGGTTCTCCCTTCTATACGCTTATTGCACTCAAAGCTGGCCGTAATGGTCGTGCTGCCATGCAGGGCGATGTAATTACCAATGCCCGCAAGCAAAGCAGCCAGAGCGGCACTGCCGGTTACGAAATTAGTATGAGCATGAATGCCGCCGGCTCAAGCGAGTGGGCGCGCATTACCCGCAAAAATGTGGGCCGCAGCATTGCCATTGTGCTTGATAACAGCGTGTATTCGTACCCCACCGTAAATGGCGAAATTACCGGCGGTGTATCACAAATCACCGGCCAATTCAGCAGCCAGGATGCGGATGACCTTGTAAACGTACTTAACACCGGTAAGCTGCCTGCTCCGGCCCGCATCGTGGAAGAAACCGTAGTAGGGCCTTCACTCGGTCAGGAAGCCGTTCGCTCAGGTCTGCTTTCTTTCGTGGTGGCGCTGCTGGTTGTACTGCTTTACATGGGCTTCTACTACAACCGCGCAGGCTGGGTGGCCAGCATTGCACTGTTTGTAAACGTATTCTTTATTGTAGGTATTCTCGCCTCACTTGGTGCTGTACTTACACTGCCTGGTATTGCCGGTGTAATTCTCACCATCGCCCTTTCGGTTGACGCCAACATCCTCATTTTTGAGCGTGTGCGCGAAGAACTCCGTGAAGGAAAAGGACTGGCGCTGGCCATTGCCGATGGTTACAAGCACGCCATGTCGTCTATTCTCGACTCAAACCTTACTACCCTCATCCTCGGTATTATTCTTTACTCGTTCGGTACGGGTCCGGTTCAGGGCTTTGCCACCACGCTGATCATCGGTATTCTCAGCTCGCTGTTCTGCGCTATTTTCATTACGCGCATGATTTTCGACGGCATGCTGAAGCGTGATGCCAAGATTAACTTCTCAATTCCGGCCACCGAGCATGTGCTGCTTGGCAAGAACTTCGATTTCGTAGGAAAGCGTCGTATTTTCTACATGATTTCGGGCGCTATCATTGCGCTTGGTGTGGTGTTCTTCTTCAAAAACGATGGTTTCCGTCTGGGTGTTGATTTCAGCGGCGGCCGTACATTCACCGTGTCGTTTGTAAATGAAGTAAACACCGATGCCGTTCGTCAGGCACTTACTCCCGAATTCGGAACCACACCGGAGGTGAAAACAGCCGGAGGTAACAACCAGCTTAAAATCACCACCAACTTTATGGCTACAGATGTATCAGACAAAGCTGATACCACTGTAAATCAAAAACTGCGCAGCGGCTTAAATAAAGTTGCGGGTGGTGCAGCCAATTACACCATCGAAGGTTCATCGCAGGTTGGTCCGTCAATTGCCAAAGACGTGGTAAACCGTTCGTATGTGGTAATCATTGCCTCCTGCGTGCTCATGTTCCTCTTCATTCTGTTCCGCTTCCGCAAGTGGCAGTTTGGTCTTGGTGCTGTAGCCGCGCTGTTGCACGACGTGCTGGTGGTACTTTCGTTCTTCGTAATCTTCGAAGGCATTGTACCCTTCCCGCTCGAAATCGACCAGCACTTTGTGGCTGCTATCCTCACAGTAATGGCTTACTCGATGACGGATACCGTGGTTGTGTTCGACCGTATCCGCGAGTTCCTTACCGGTAAGGGCACTCAAATGCAGGGTGCCGAACAGCGCCGTCTCATTAACTACGCGCTTAACAGCACACTTTCACGTACCATTAACACCTCCATGATTACCTTCTTCGTACTGCTTGCCATCTTCATCTTTGGCGGCGATACAATCCGCGGCTTTGCTTTCGCGCTGGTAATTGGTATTGTAATCGGTACCTATTCTTCGCTTTGCATTGCTACTCCGGTTGTGGTTGATTTCGACCGCAGCAAGGATGATGGCAGCACAAAAGCATAACTGTTTGACAAAAAATAACAGCAGTCCCCGCGTTTTCGCGGGGACTGTTTTGTTTATGGACGAATGCAAAGCACTACCTTTGCAGAGTAAATTGCACAATGACGTTATTCACTGCATTTCCGCTGTTTCTGAATCTGGGCTCAGGCGAGATCTTTCTGATCGTAATCCTGATTGTGCTTTTTTTCGGAACCGATAAGCTGCCCGAAATGGTACGCGGCTTTGCACGCGGCATGCGCGAAATGCGCAACGCAGCCGGCGAAATACAGCGCGAAATTGAAACCAGTGTAAACGAAGTGCAGCGCGACATCAATCTGAAACAGCATATTGATGAAATTGCCGACTCCGCCCGCACCATGGCCAATTCGGTGGAAGAAGAAGTGCGCACGATTGATGCCGCCAATCCCGATGCTGTGCCACCGGTTACTGTAATTTACAATACACAAACCCCGCCAGCCGAAGTGGCAGTTGAAGCCAATATAGCTGAAACGGCAGATTTGGAATTGCCGGAAAATTCTACAGATCCTTCTGAAACACCTCCCTCGGATGATTCTCCCGAAAATCCGCTTGTGCCTCCGCATATTATTAGCCGGAAGGGGTAGTGCGGGGTGTTTGTTGGGGGCGTGTCTTGTTTTGGTATAGTTTCTTCGCTTCGCTCAGTTTTTTTGTTTCTTCGCTTCGCTCAGTTTTTTTGTTTCTTCGCTTCGCTCAGTTTTGGGGCTTCTGAATAGTTAGAGATACGCTGCATCTCCATATCCCTGTGTCGGATACTTGTTAGGAATACTCGCTGGGCGCGATGCATCGCGCCCAAACGGGAATCTGGCAGCGTGCATAAGTTATCTTTTTTTATCTGTACCCCTCCCAAAGGAGGGGTACAGATAAAAAAAGATAACTTTTTTACATAGTACCCCCTCAAAAAATTACCTTTGCCCCCGAAATCAACCAAAAATCAAAAAAACATGTCAACCATCCGTTTCAACGCGCTTGCTGATACCATGCACCGCAAGCCTGTGGAAGTAGCTGTGCCGGCCGGCACGGTAGCCAACTACTTTGGCGAGAATGTGTTTGGGAAAGACGCCATGCGTCAGTTCCTTTCCGAAGAGGCCTATGCCAGCGTAATGGCCGCCATTGAAAAAGGAGAGGCGCTCGACCGTAAAATGGCCGATCAGATTGCTTCGGGCATGAAAGCCTGGGCTGCTTCAAAAGGTGCTTCGCACTACACCCACTGGTTTCAGCCGCTTACCGGAGCAACCGCCGAGAAACACGATGCGTTTTTTGAACCCGTAGAAGGCGGCCGCGCTATTGAACGCTTTGGTGGCGGACAGCTTGTGCAGCAGGAGCCCGATGCGTCGAGCTTCCCCAATGGCGGAATCCGTAATACATTTGAAGCCCGTGGCTACACCGCATGGGATCCTTCTTCGCCGGCTTTCATTATTGGTGATACACTTTGCATTCCCACCATTTTCGTGTCGTACACCGGCGAGGCGCTCGATTTCAAAACGCCGCTGCTCAAAGCCCTGCATGCGCTAGATAAAGCCGCAGTGGAAGTGTGCCAGTATTTCGACCGGAACGTAACCAAAGTGGTGGCTACGCTGGGTTGGGAACAGGAATATTTTTTGGTTGATGAAGCCCTGTTCAATGCCCGCCCTGACCTTGCCATTACCGGCCGCACGTTGTTTGGTGCTGCTCCGGCAAAAGGCCAGCAGCTTGAAGATCACTACTTCGGATCAATTCCCGAACGCGTTACAGCCTTCATGCTCGACCTCGAAATTGAGGCGCATAAACTGGGCATTCCCATCAAAACCCGCCACAACGAAGTAGCGCCTAACCAGTTTGAGTGTGCACCGGTGTACGAAGAAATCAACCTTGCTGTTGATCACAACCAGTTGCTGATGGATATTATGGACAAAATTTCGCGCCGCCATAAATTCCGCGTACTGCTTCACGAAAAACCTTTTGCAGGCGTAAACGGCAGCGGTAAACACAACAACTGGTCGCTGGCTACCAACACCGGCAAAAACCTGCTCAGCCCCGGCAAAACGCCCAAAACCAACCTGCAGTTTCTTACCTTCTTCATCAATACCATCAAGGCGTTTCATGATAATGCCGATTTGCTGCGCGCCACCATTGCCAGCGCCGGCAACGATCACCGCCTCGGCGCAAACGAAGCGCCCCCGGCCATTATGTCGGTATTCCTCGGCACACAGCTTTCAAAAGTGCTTGATGAACTGGAGGAAAAACTCAAAGGCGGCAAAATGACGCCCGATGAAAAAACCGCACTCAAACTCAACATCGGCAAAATTCCCGACATTCTGCTTGATAATACCGACCGCAACCGCACTTCGCCGTTTGCTTTTACCGGCAATAAGTTTGAGTTCCGCGCCGTAGGCTCATCAGCCAACTGCGCAGGTGCCATGACTGTGCTGAACACCATTATGGCTGATCAGCTTATCAAATTCCACAAGGAAGTGGAAGCGCTCATTGCCAAAGGCAAAGAGAAAGACGAAGCCATCTTCCAGATTCTGCGCAACTACATCGTTGATTCAAAACGCATCCGTTTTGAAGGAAACGGCTACGGCGAAGAATGGGTAAAAGAAGCCAAAAAACGCGGCCTGAATAATTTCAAAACCACGCCCGAAGCCCTCCTCGCATGGACACGCAAGGAGTTTGTGCAGTTGTTTGAACGTCACCACGTAATGAATGATCGTGAGCAGCATGCGCGTTATGAGATTTATCTGGAAATGTATGTGAAGAAAATCCAGATCGAAGCGCGTGTAATGGGCGATCTGGCTGTGAACAGCATTATTCCCACCGCGCTTCAGTATCAGAACACCCTCATCAGCAACGTGCGTGGTTTGAAAGAAGTGCTTTCTGCTGCAGAGTTTAAGAAAGCCGCCGCCATTCAGCTTGATATGATTAAAGAGGTGTCTGATCATGTGGCTGCCATTAAAACCAATGTGGATGCCATGATTGAAGAGCGCAAGAAGGCAAACAATATTGAAGACTGGAAGAAAAAAGCCGAGGCATACTGCAACAAAGTGAAGCCGTACTTTGATGTAATCCGCGATAATGCAGATAAACTTGAAATGCTGGTGGCCGACGAAGCCTGGCCGTTGCCCAAGTACCGTGAATTGTTGTTTACTAAATAATTGAGTGAAATAAGTTGAAGTGTCCGGACAGAAAAATAGTTTTCTGTCCGGATTTTTTGTATCTAATTTCCGGCGAGGCGTTATAAGTGTAAATACAGCCAGCGGATCCACGGTTGTAAATAAACAAAAGGCAGAAATAACGCTGCCTGCAAGGTTTAACCCATACACGATACAGATGAAACGCATTTTAGTATGCATGCTGCTGGCATGCAGCCTCACCGGCTATGCCCAATTGCGAACGGCACATCAGCTTTACGAACGCGGCCAGTATGCGGCGGCTTATACCTATTATAATAATTCAAAGGAAAAGGTCTCAAAGCAGGATAAGGCTCTTATTTATTTCCGTATGGCTGAATGCAGCCGCCGCCTCTGCAAATTTGAAGATGCAGCCAAAGACTACGGTCGTGCCGTAAAAGCCGGGTATGCCGATGATAAGGCGTTGCTGCTGCAGGGCGATATGCTTATGGCTGCAGGAAAGTATGAGCAGGCGCTGGGCGTTTATAACGCTTATCAGGAGCGCGTACCGAGCGATCCTGCCGGGGCGCGCGGCATTACTTCGGCCCGTTTGGCAGCACGGTGGATAAACGAAATAAATTCCTGCTGGACGGTGAGCAACGTAAAATCACTCAATACGAAGGAGAGTGAGTTTTCGCCTACCTGGGTAGATAAAAAGCACAGTGGCATTGCGTTTACAGCGCAGCGGGCCATTGAAACAGGCAACATAGGCGGCCCGCCGGTTGACCCGATTTCAGGCGGCTTTTTCAGCGATGTGTTTGAAGCGCGGCTTGATAAAAAAGGGAGCTGGAGTGCGCCGGCTGGCATTAATGGCGAGGTAAACCGCCCGGTGGCCAACGAAGGCTCGTCGTGCATTCTTGCCAAAGGAAACCGCATGTACTTTACGCGCTCAGAGCGTTTGCGCCGCAAGTATCAGACCTGTCATATTTACTATGCCGACAAACTTGGCGCTGCATGGGGCGTGCCACAAATGGTTGATTTCGGACTGGATGCGGAGGTGCTGGATAATTACAACTTTCGTCACCCCGCCATCAGTGCCGACGGGCAGGTGATGGTGTTTACATCTGATATGCCCGGCAATTTGGGCGGCGTTTGTTCTGATTTGTGGGTGTCGAACTGGGATGCACGCAGCAAAACATGGGGCAGGCCCGAACATTTGGGAAGCATGATAAACACCACAGGCCGCGAAGGTTTTCCGTATATCCACGACGATGGCTCGCTTTATTTTTCGAGCGACGGGCTGGCGGGGCTGGGCGGTTTGGATTTGTTTCGGGCGCCGAAACTTCCGGGCAGCAAATGGGCGTGGGGGCAGCCCGAAAACCTGCGCCTGCCATTTAATTCGCCGCAAGATGATTTCGGGATTTTGTTTGACGGGCTTAAACAGCGCGGCTACCTTTCTTCAAACCGCGAAGGTGGTAAAGGCAAAGATGACATCTGGTCGTTTGAAGCCGCACCCAAAAACGCACAGGGCCTTGTTACCGATTGCGACACAAAGCAGCCCGTAGGCGGTGCCGTAATTACGGTTACGCCCTCGGCAGGTGCAGCCTTTGCGGTAAGCAGCAATGCTGATGGAAGTTTTGGGTTCACCGGCCGCCACGGCACCAGCTATGTGCTTTCGATAGATGGCAGCAAGGCCAGCTGCGGCCAAACCACCGGTTATCTCAGTTTGCCTGCTTTACTGCGCCCGGTAATAAAATTTGATGCCGATTCGGTGTGCAGTATCAGCACACAAAGCTGCCTCACGGCTATTCCGCCCAAAGAAGAAATTGCCTTTCCGGCCGTGCTTTACAAACTGGCCAGCGCCGAGCTGGAGCCGTCGTCAAAAGACTCACTCGATTTTCTGTACCGCCTGCTCACCGAAAACCCAGCTATGGTGATCGAAATTGCGGCACACACCGATAGTCGCGGTTCAGAAAAGGCCAATCTTACGCTCTCCGAAAGACGCGCACAGGCCTGTGTAAATTATCTGGTGCATGAAAAAGGCGTTGATCCGCGTCGTATAGTGGCTAAAGGCTTTGGCGAGTTACGCCCGCTGAAATTAGCAAACGGCACTGCATTAACAGAGGCTTACATCAATTCACGCCCCGAAAACGAACGCGAAGCATTGCATCAGTTAAACCGGCGCACGGTTTTCCGGATTGTAGCAAATAACTTTCAGAATCCTGCCGGTTCGGGAGTAACACCCGAGGTAAAAAAGGGCTTTTTCGATGATAGCATCGAACTTTCTCCGGCCGAAGACACAGAAAAAGACTAAAGTGTTTGTTGAAAATCCGGGCGGCCAACCCCGCTTTTACAGCCCCCGTTCCCGTGCCGCCTGAGCCGGGAGCGGGGTCGCTGATTAAATTAATGAGATTGATATACAGCCTGTTGTGCTTAGCCCGCAAAAGCGGTCGTATCTTCTGCCGGGGCAGTCGTTATACAAATGACTGTTAAGAATATCCGGCAGGTTGCGCATAAAAAAATGTGTGTCAATTTCGATATTTGAAGGATTTGTATATCTTAGCAGCCACGTCAAACCCAAAGAAACACTAACGCAGCACCCTATGAAACTCGTTAAGGTACTCTCTGCGATTCTTGTTTTTCTGCTTGCATTCACCGCTACGGCGCATGCACAGAAAAATTTTATCCGCGATGCAGATCGTGCTTTTCAATCGGAACAGTATTACAGTGCGATTGATTTGTACAAAAAGGGCATGTCCAAGATTAAAAACAAACAGGAGAAAGCCCGAATCACCTTCCAGATTGCTGAATGCTACCGCAAAATCAACGACTGGAAACAGGCCGAAAGTTGGTACAACAAGGCCATCAAAGCCAAGCACACAGATGATAAAATGTATCTCTGGGTAGCCGAAGCCAAAAAAATTAACCAGAAATACGATGAGGCCATCACCGCATTTCAGGAGTACCAGAAAATGGTGCCTTCTGATCCTGCCGGCGAAAATGGCATCAAGTCGAGCGAGCTTTCACAGAAATGGAAAGACGCGCCCACCCGTTGGGTAGTAGAAAACGTAGCTCAGATTAATTCGAAAGACTACGATTTTTCTCCCACCTACGGCGATAAAAAACACACCACCCTTATTTTCACTTCGCAGCGCGAAGGCCAGACCGGCAATAAAGTGGACCCGATTTCGGGTACCATGTATTCCGACCTGTTTGAAACCAAGGTGGACAAAAACGGCAAATGGAGTTCGCCCGGTGTGCTGCAGGGCGATGTAAACAGCGGCCTCGGCAACGAAGGTGCCAGCTGTGTAAACAAAAAGGCCGACAAAATTTATTTCACCCGTTGCGATCAGGCCAAGAAATCGCTCATTACCTGCAAAATTTACATGGCTGCCAAAAAAGGCAACGCATGGGGTGAGCCCGAACTGGTTGACTTTGGTCTTGATGCTGCCGTGCTCGACAGCTTCCACTTCCGTCACCCCACCATCAGTGCCGATGATCAGGTAATGGTGTTCTCTTCAGACATGAAAGGAACCACCGGTGGTTTGAAGTCTGACCTGTGGATGTCTGTATATGACAAAAAAGCCAAGAAATGGGGCAAACCCAGCAACCTTGGCGCTGCCATTAACACCGCCGGCCGCGAAGGTTTCCCCTTCCTGCACGAAAGTGGTGATCTTTACTTCTCTTCAGACGGACATCTCGGTATGGGTGGTCTTGATATTTTCAAGGCGGCCAAACAGCCCGGTGATGCCTGGAAATGGGGCAACGTAGAAAACCTCAAATACCCGATGAACTCGCCCGGCGACGATTTCGGTATCGTGTTTGACGGTAAAAAAGAACGCGGCTTCCTCACCTCAAACCGCGAAGGCACCAAAGGATCTGATGATATCTGGTCTTTTTACATGCCGCCGCTGGTGTTTAAACTTGAAGGTGTGGTAACCGACTGCAAATATGGTCCTTCCATTTTTGTACAAGGTGCTTCCGTTCGTATTGTGGGTTCCGACGGTTCGGCTGTGGAAGTTCCCACAGACGCACAGGGTAAATATTCGGCTTCACTTCTTCCCGAAGTATCATACGTGGTTACGGTATTCTCCGATAAAGGCCGCAGCTCTAAGGCTGAAAACTACCTGAACCTGCCCGATAAAGACAAAGGCAAACTCACCACAATTGGTCAGAACGAGTCGAAAAATTACACACTTGATTTCTGTCTGGTACCGGCCGAAACTGAAATCCGTTTCCCCGCCGTACTGTATGACCTTAACAAGTCGAACCTGCGTCCTGAGTCGAAAGATTCACTCAACTTCCTCTATCAGACGTTGATTGATAACCCGACCATCATTATCGAAATTGGTTCACATACTGACTCTCGTTCTTCAAACGCCTACAACCAGAAACTTTCACAGGCACGTGCTCAGGCCTGCGTTGATTACCTTACCAAAGAAAAAGGTATCCCCGCAGCCCGCATGGTAGCCAAAGGTTACGGCGAAGAGCGTCCGCTGCGTATGGGCGATGGCAATGTACTCACCGAGAAGTACATTATGAGCCAGAAAACCAAGCAGGAGCAGGAAGCACTGCACCAGCTTAACCGCCGCACGGTATTCCGCGTAATCAGCTGGGATTATGTTGATCCTACCAAACCTGCCGATCCGAACCAGCGTAAAATTGTTCGTCCGAAAGTTCTTTCAGGTGCGTTTGACGACATGGGTGATACCACAGGTGCAGATGTAAAAGAAGAACCGCAGCAGCAGGCACCCGCTCCGGCGCCAGCACCCGCTCCGGCTCCCGGCACACCGAAGCCCGGTGCCACCACACCTGCCGGCAGCAAGCCCGGTGCCACTACACCCGCAGGCAGCAAGCCCGCAGGCACCACGCCTCCCAAAACACAGCCTGCTACTACTCCGGCAAAGCCCAAGTACTAAGCCGCTGTAAGGCATAAAAGCACTACCTTTGAGGCCTCTTCCGCAAAACCGGGAGAGGCTTCTTTTTTGCCACAGCAAATGACAGATTTACGCTATAACCAGCGGGGCGTTTCGGCCTCGAAAGAAGATGTGCACAATGCCATTGCACGCATTGATAAAGGCCTTTTTCCTGCAGCATTTTGCAAAATTGTGCCCGATTTGCTTACCGGCAGTGAGGAACACTGCATTGTAATGCACGCCGACGGAGCGGGCACAAAATCGTCGCTGGCATACCTGTGGTGGAAAGAAACCGGCGACCTGAGCGTGTGGAAAGGTATTGCACAGGATGCCATAGTAATGAATACCGACGACTTGCTGTGTGTAGGCGCTACAGACAATATCCTGCTCTCGTCAACCATCGGCCGCAACAAAAACCTGATTCCCGGCGAAGTGCTTTCGGCCATTATCAATGGCACGGAAGAAGTGCTTGAAATGCTGCGCAGCCTGGGCATTGGCATTGCCAGCACCGGCGGCGAAACAGCCGATGTGGGCGATCTCGTACGTACAATTATTGTGGACTCAACCGTTACCGCCCGCATGCAACGCAGCGAGGTAATCAGTAACGATGGCATTCGTGCAGGCGACGTAATTGTGGGGCTTGCCTCATTCGGGCAGGCTACCTATGAAACCGAATACAATGGCGGCATGGGCAGCAACGGACTCACGTCGGCCCGGCACGATGTGTTTGCAAATTACCTGGCCGCTAAATACCCCGAAAGTTTTGACCCGGCCGTTAACCCTGAACTGGTGTACAGCGGCAGTGTAAACTTAACCGATGAAATAGACATTGGCAATGGCCAAACCATGCCCGCCGGCAAACTGGTGCTTTCGCCAACGCGCACGTATGCACCGGTAATCAAGCAACTGCTGGCCGAAATGCGTGCGCACATACACGGGCTTGTGCATTGCAGCGGTGGTGCACAAACCAAAGTGCTGCACTTTCTGAAAGAGGGGCATGTAATAAAAGATAACCTGTTTGATGTACCCCCTTTGTTTGCACTTATTCAGGAGCAAAGTCAAACACCCTGGGCCGAAATGTACAAGGTGTTTAACATGGGGCACCGGATGGAAGTATATCTGGCTCCCGAACATGCCCAGCGTGTAATTGCCATATCAAAAGGGTTTGGCATTGATGCACAAATTGTGGGGCGGGTAGAAGCAGGTGCAAAAAAACTCACCATTCGTTCAGATAAAGGGGAGTTTATCTATCAGTAAACAATAGAAATAAAGATATTCAATACATATGATTGATAAGTTAGCGGCTATTGAAGAGCGTTTCAAAGACGTGGAACAGCGCCTTGCCGAACCGGCAGCAATGGCTGATATGAAGCTTTTTGCACAGCTTAACCGCGAATACAAGGAGTTGAAAATTATTTCGGAAGCCTATCACAGCTATAAACAGCTGCTTGAGAATATTGAATCGGCCAAACGGGTGCTGGCTACTGAAAAGGATCCTGACTTTATAGCCATGGCTAAAGAGGAGTTGGAAGAATTGCATCCCAAACAGCAGGCTGAAGAAGAACGTATCCGCACCTTGCTTATTCCGAAAGATCCGGAAGATGCCCGCAATGCCGTGCTCGAAATACGTGGCGGCACCGGTGGCGATGAAGCCGCACTTTTTGCCGGCGATTTATTCCGCATGTACTCGCGCTTTTGTGAGCAAAATAATTTAAAAGTAGAAGTAGTCGATTTCAGCGAGGGCACCATGGGCGGCTACAAGGAAATTATTGCCAATATTATTGGCGATAATGCCTATGGTACGCTGAAATACGAATCAGGTGTACACCGTGTGCAGCGAGTGCCGGATACCGAAACACAGGGACGCGTGCATACTTCTGCGGCTACGGTTGTAATTATGCCCGAGGCTGAAGATGTGGATATACAGCTCAACCCGTCAGACATTGACATGCAAACTGCTCGCTCGGGCGGTGCCGGCGGGCAAAATGTAAACAAGGTGGAGTCGAAAGTAATTCTTACACACAAGCCTTCGGGTATTGTGGTAACCTGCCAGGTAGAGCGCACCCAGCTGGGCAACCGTGAACGCGCCATGCAAATGTTGCGCACACGTTTGTATGAGCTGGAGTACAATAAGAAAATGGGTGATATTGCCCGTCGCCGCAAAACGCTTGTAAGTACCGGCGACCGTTCGGCCAAAATACGCACCTACAACTATCCGCAAAGCCGCATTACCGATCATCGAATCGGTTTAACCCAGCACAATCTTGAGGCTTTTCTGGCCGGCGATATTGGCAGTATGCTTGAAGCCCTGCAGGTAGCCGAAAATGCCGAACGTTTGCGAGAGGGAACAACCGCCTAACCCAAGTAAAGATGAACCGTGCCCAGCTTTTTGAGCAAATATCCCAGCGCAAAAGTTTTTTGTGCGTAGGTCTTGATACAGACAGTGCCAAACTACCGCCGCATCTGCTCAGTCACCCCGATCCGGTGGCCGAGTTTAACCGGCAGATAATAGAAGCTACTGCCGAGTATTGTGTGGCCTACAAGCCCAACCTGGCATTTTATGAGGCCGATGGTATAAAAGGTATGCAAAGCCTGCAGGCCACTATGCAGCATATACCCGCCACGCATTTTACCATAGCCGATGCCAAGCGGGGCGATATTGGCAACACATCAGCCATGTATGCGCGTTCGTTTTTCGGGCACTACGGGTTTGATTCGGTAACCGTGGCACCCTACATGGGCAGCGATTCGGTAAAGCCTTTTCTGGGCTACGAAGGCAAGTGGGTAATATTGCTTGCGCTCACCTCAAACGAAGGCGCGGCCGATTTTCAATTTGAAACACTACAAAGTGGCGGGCAATTGTATGAGAAAGTGCTTCGCACCTCGCAGCAATGGGGCACAGCCGATAATCTGATGTATGTGGTAGGCGCCACCAAGGCCGATAAGCTGGCTCATATACGCACCCTTGTGCCTGATCATTTTTTACTGGTTCCCGGCGTGGGCGCCCAGGGCGGAAGCCTTGCCGAAGTGGCGCTGTATGGTATGAATAAACAGTGTGGCCTGTTGGTAAATGCATCGCGCAGTATTTTATATGCATCAAATGGCGAAGACTTTGCCGATAAAGCCCGCGAAGAAGCCAAACGAATGCAGCAGGAAATGGAAATTTTACTCGATAAGTACTGCTGAGCATTTTTTGTTACAGAATAAAGTGTTGTTGGTATTGCTTGGTTAATAGTGGTTTACGCGCCAAGAGCCTGCGTGTAGCCGTTTGTATTCGTTTGTAATCGAATAATTTATTGAAAGGACTTGACAGAGGGTATTGGCAGGGCTTAGCTTTGTGGAAGTTTATTGGATAGGATTTAAGTTTTGTATAGTATGTATTTATTAAATAGAATTTCAAATGACAGAGGATTTTCTCCACTATATATGGAAAACCCGCCAGTATAATCCATCACATCTAATCACTTCTCAGGGAGAGCTTGTGCAGGTTATTGATCCCGGCACACACAACAAAGATTCAGGGCCTGATTTTTTTAATGCCCGGCTTAAAATAGGTACGCACTACTGGGCCGGTAATGTAGAAATCCACATCCGCACAAGTGACTGGCTTCGGCACGGGCACCAGTTTGATGCAGCTTACAACAATGTGGTGTTGCATGTGGTTTACGACGATGATTCTTCGGCACCGGGCATCAGGCAGCTCATGCCCGCACATACCCCTACACTTGCGCTTAAGGGCCGTTTGGAAAACGATTTATTTGCCCGTTACGAGTACTTTCTGGC
Source organism: Bacteroidota bacterium (assembly GCA_020402865.1). Classification (NCBI taxonomy): domain Bacteria; kingdom Pseudomonadati; phylum Bacteroidota; species Bacteroidota bacterium. The sequence goes on from JADBYT010000002.1 coordinate 337,626, forward strand.
CAGCCACAAGTGGATACCCTGTGCATCTGAACTTGGGCAGGTGCCCGCAATTATTACTACGGGCTGGCTTGCGCGGCTCATGGCGGAGCGGCTTGAAATAAAAGTAAGCACTATAAAACAAGAGCTTGAACAAACCGGTATGGATTGGGAGCTTGCATTCTACCGCATGCTGCTGCGTAGTTTTGGCACGCGCGTAAATGCCGAGCCTTTTTCATGGCTTGCGCGCAGCCTGCCGTGGCATCTGCTTGCGCGCAAACAGGATCAGCCCGAGGTTCTGGAGGCACTTTTGCTGGGGCAGGCCGGTTTACTCCCCGAGTTTCCACCCGACGACTATTGCCGCACACTCAGTCAAACGTATCAAAGCTTTTGTGTCTTGCACAAGCTGCAGCCTCAGCCCGGCCACAACTGGAAGCATCTGCGTATGCGCCCGGCCAATTTCCCGGCGGTGAGGCTGGCCCAGCTGGCCGCAATTATGCACAAAACCCCACGCCTGTTTCAAAAACTACTTGTTTGTGATACCCCCCAAGAGGCGCTGGCCCTGTTTAACGTTCAAGCAGGTGAGTACTGGCGCACCCATTTTATTCCCGGTTTGGTGGCGGCGCCCTCCAACAAAAAGCCCGGCACACAAATGCAACTACTCATTCTCATTAATGTAGTTATTCCATTTATGTTTACACGCGGCACACTGCTCGATGAACCCCGTCTCAAAGAAAAAGCCATGAATTGGTTTGAAGCTTTGCAACCCGAGCAAAACAACCTCATCGGCCAGTGGAAAAAGCAGGGCCTGTGTGCCACAAATGCCACTGAAAGTCAGGCACTTATTCACCTGCATAAAAACTATTGCAGCCATAAAATGTGCCTTAACTGCACAATCGGGCGCTATTTGCTGGAAGCCCCGCTTAAAGCGGCAGTTAGAAAAGCAGGTTAGCTTACTGTAGCTGCAGAAAGTTTTAAAGCGGGTATTGTCCGGCTATTTCACACAACATACATACATGATCAGTATGTAAACAAATGCTTGTTTTGAGAATGATGCAATTCGTCTTTAAATTATCAGGACTATTTGTAAATAATGAGGGGTGAATAATTCATCTTATCAAACGAATCTCCGTAAAACCGATTTCACAGCACATTAAATATTTGCATCATTCCCTGAATACATTGTACATTAATGCTATGAAGCAACTCGCGCTGTTTTTTGTGTTCCTTTTTTGGGCTAACAAAGCCGTTGCAGCCGTATGGTTTGCATCGCCATCCGGCAGTAGTTCAGCATCAGGGAGCATGGCTTCACCGTGGGATTTGCAAACGGCGCTTTCACACCCCATGCCTTTGCTGGCCGGTGATACGCTCTATTTGCGCGGAGGGATTTATTCAGGCAACTATGTAAGTGCTCTAACGGGTAGTCCGGGCAATTACATTGTAGTTATGCCTTATTCCGGCGAGCGGGCCACCCTGGCAGATAACCGGCAATATGCATCAGGCGCCACATTACAGGTAAACGGCGCGTGGACAATTTATCAGGATTTCGAAGTCACCAATACAACGTCAATCCGTAGCAGTACATCCTCCTCTTCATTCAGGCCAATGGGTGTGCAGGCTCAGGGAGCTCACTGCAAATTCATTCATTTGGTGATACATGATACGGGGCACGGTTTTGGTTTTTGGAAAGAAGCAGTTGATGCCGAAATTTATGGCTGTCTGATCTATAATTGCGGCACTTCAAACAGTATTGGTAACTACATTACGCACGGGCATGGTATATACACGCAAAACGATAGCGGGGTAAAACATATCAGCCACAATATTATTTTCAATCAATTTGGTTTTGGCATACATCTCTATCCCAATCCGGGGCATGTGCGGGGCTTTGAGCTCAACGGCAATATGCTTTTTCATAATGGGATTTTAACAGATACCGGTTTCAGGTTAAATAACCTACTTGTTGAAACCTATGCGCCCTATCAGGCTACAGACATACGCATAGCCCGCAATTTTACGTATGATAAGGATACGGGTTATATTCATACCAGTTTGTATGATTTTGATGTACTAGCGGGTACACCCGCTTCTTCTTACGGTTCATTGGAGATAGACAGTAACTATTTCGCCGGAAATGGCCGGGCTGGTCTGGCTGTAATTAATTGGGATACAGCACAGGTGCAGTTTAATCATACATTTTATAGAAGTGGTACTGCGGCAGCCCTTTTCCCGGGAGGTAGTAGCTATGCTTGGAACAACAACACGTATTTCGGTACTATGCCCGGCGGGCAGTTTGCTTTCCAGTCGGGCCAGCCGTCGCCGTTTGCAAGCTGGGTGCAGCAAAGCGGGTTTGATATTAACAGCACATATACCAATTCAATACCAACGGGTACAGTAGTTTTTCAACAGGCAGACCAGTATGAAGCAGGGCGTTCCATGCTCATCGTATATAACTGGGCGATGCAGCCAGCCGTGTCAGTTAGCCTGCAGGGATTAGCCAATGGCGATGCCTTTGAAGTTGTGGATGCGCAAAATTATTACGGTCCTCCGGTGTATAGCGGCGTTTTCAATACGGCTTCGCCCTCAATCATGCTGCCACTTCAGCACACGCAGGTGGCAGTTCCGCTGGGCTGGAATGCTGTACCGCATACCAGCAGGCAGTTCAACTGTTTTATTGTACGCAAAGCATTGGGCACGGCTGTGCAGGCTGCTCCGGCTATGCAGCCTTTATACATATATCCGGTGCCCGCATCAGATATTGTAATGCTGCAATTTGAGCCGGAGCCGGAAGCCGAAATACGGGTATTAGATACATCTGGCCGGGAGGTGCTTCAGTATTACATACCTCAAGGCCAAAGCAGGTGTACCCTGTCTGTGGCAGGCCTTGCACGCGGGGCATATTTTATGGAGTACCGCTCGGCCAGAAATAGAACAATACAAAAACTGGTGTTGCAATGAGAGGCTGCTTAAATAATCATCATTTGGATTTTTTATGGCCTGTTTTTCCTCATCCGGTGTTAAGTTTTTTGTTAATTCACTTCAAGTGTCGTCTTTCCCGCTATTTCAGCAGGACGCCATGTCTGAGAAAAAATCGGCTCACCACAAACCTCGAAAACGCATTTTAAACAGCCTCGGAAATTAAAATCTGTTTTTCGTTAGCAGGCATCATTTCTTTGCAAAGTCTTTTTTTCTTAAATTAGTGATGATTAGCTTTGCACTACCAAACACATCCGGTATATGACAGGTATTCCATTCATCGATCGTATTGCATCATGGTTTGAACAACAAGCCTTTGGTGTATGCACCTGGTGGGGGAAAAAACTGGGCATCAGGCCCACCCGCATCAGGATGTATTTCATCTATCTCTCGTTTTTTACCGTAGGTTCGCCGGTAATTCTGTATTTCATAATGGCATTTTTTCTCGAGCATAAAGAGTTTTTCCCTTTTCGTCGTAAACGCCGTTCAAGTGTTTGGGAGTTGTAGGCACAGGATGCCCATTTGTTAAGCCATCCTCAACTCGCAACAATGCTTCCTTTTCAGCAATTCCGTAAATTATATATCACCGCGTGTCTGCTCTTGCTCGTAATTTTCGGAGGCACGTTCGGGTTTTTGCTGCTTAACCCGAAATATACATTCATAGAGGCGTTATACATGACCGTAATCACCATTGGTACGGTTGGGTTCCGTGAAGTATATAATCCCTCCCCTCCGGAAAAGGTATTTATCATTTTTCTTATCGTAACCGGTTTTGGTATTTTTGCATATGCCATTACCACACTCACGGTGTATGTAATGGATGGCGAGTTTGGCCGCTACTATAAAACCTACAAAACGGTGAATGCAATTAATGAGTTAGAGGGGCACGTAATTATTTGCGGCTATGGTCGCAATGGCCGGCAGGCTGCCCATGTGCTGAAAAAGCACAGCAAACGTTTTGTGGTAATTGAAAGCAGACAGGAAGTAGTGGATACACTGCTCAGTCACCGCCATTCTGATCTAGTGGTGAAAGGAGATGCCACACAGGATGAAGTGCTCGAAAAAGCCGGTATTCAACGCGCATCGGCACTAATTACCACACTGCCTGTTGATGCGGATAACCTCTTTATTGTACTAACGGCCCGCTCGCTCAGGTCAAACCTTACCATTATCAGTCGCGCCTCTGATGATAATTCAGACAAAAAGCTTAAAACGGCCGGAGCTAACAATGTAATCATGCCCGACAGGATTGGCGGCGCACATATGGCTTCGCTTGTACTGAAGCCTGATGTAATTGAGTTTGTGGATTTTATTACCGGACAGGGTGGCCCGGATATCAACCTTGAAGAAATTACTTACGAAAGTTTGCCCGAACATTTGCGCAACCGCAGCATACGTGAACTTGAAATACGCAATCGCTCCGGCGCAAATATTGTGGGTTTCAAATCGGGAAGCGGTGAGTATGTAATTAACCCCTCGCCCGAAACACCTTTTTTGCCCGACGGCAAGTTGTTTGTGCTGGGCACCCCCGAACAGATTACCAAACTCAAGGCGCTGTTAGCTCACTAACCGTGATGCATGGCAGCAAAACATCTGCATATGCCCAAAACCATACTCATAACCGGAAGTAACGGCCTGCTTGGTCAGAAACTGGTGTACAACCTGCTTGGCCGTAACAAAAACGGCGCATCCTTTCATATTGTGGCTACTTCCAAAGGGCCCAACCGGCTGCGCATTCAGGATGGTTATTCTTATGTGCCGCTAGATATTACCGATGCCGGTGAAGTAAATAATGTATTTGCACAGTATCGTCCGGATGTGGTAATTAATACCGCCGCCATGACCAATGTGGATGCCTGTGAAACCCGGCGCGATGAAGCCCGGCTGCTTAATGTTGAAGCGGTATCGCATCAGCTTGCCGCGCTGGAAAGCCTGCAAACAGAAAGCTACCGGCCCCATTTCATTCATCTTTCAACCGACTTTATTTTCGATGGTGAGGCCGGCCCTTACCGCGAAGATGATAAGCCCAATCCGCTTAGCTGGTATGCACAAACCAAGCTCGATGCCGAGCATGCCGTAATGCAATCGGGTCTGCGCTGGGCCATTTTGCGCACCATCATTGTGTACGGCATTGCCGATTTTATGAGCCGCTCAAACGTGGTGCTCTGGGCACGCGAAGCATTGAGCAACGGTAAAGCCATAAACGTGGTAAACGACCAGTTTCGCACCCCCACGCTGGCCGAAGACCTTGCCGAAGGCTGCATACTTTGCGCCGAAAAAGAAGCGCAGGGCGTTTACCACGTATCAGGCAAAGATTTTATGAGCATACTCGAACTTGTGTATGCCGTGGCCGATTACTGGAACCTCGATAAATCGCTCATTACTCCCACACAATCGGCCACCATAAACCAGCCTGCACGCCGCCCGCCGCGCACAGGATTTGTGATAGACAAAGCCCGTGAGGCATTTGGCTACACACCACGCAGTTTCAGCGAAGGACTGGCTTTACTTGATTTGCAGCTGCAAAACGAGCAGTAAGTGCTTTATTTGGCAGGAGAAAAGGGTAAGGATGACTTGTGAACGATAATGCGGAGTTTTCCGTCTTTGCCTTTTTTAAACACCCACGTTTTATCCACCATTACTTCTTTGCCTGATTTATCGGTAACCCATACATTACCCATCGTTATGGCTATTGAACCATAAATCTGTATGCCTTCATTGTTTGATCCGGCATTGTCGTAGCGGGCTTTTACCCAGGGTGTTAATGCAAATCCTTTATCGTTCGGGTAATCCGGGTCGCCGCCAATGAAATAGGCAAGAGCTCCTTTTTTGTCGTTTCTGAAAGTCTGGTCGCCAAAAGCCAGAGTGGGTTTAAAAAACACTTTACCATAATCATAGTTGTAAGCGTCAGATAAAACCTGCTCGGCAAAGGCTTTGTAATCGCCACCCTCTTCCTTGAGCTGCCCAATTTTCACCAGCGCATCGCACCAGGCCTGCTGTGCCGCATTTACCTCCTCATAGGTAATAATTGTTTGAGCACCTTCTTCTACATACACCAGTCCGAGGTCATCAATTACTTTTTGTACTTCGGGTTTAGTAGTTACACCCTGAACAATGGCCTGAGTAATTGAGTCTTTTTTTTCTTTTAAAGTAGTTTCTGAGCATGAGACCAGTAAAATGGCGGAGCACAAAACCAGGGCTAAGATGTGTCTTACTTGCATAGATATGAAATTTAGTTGCCTACTTTTTGTACAGTGTTCGGCTTGTCTGTATGGCATTTTGATAAACGATTCGTATTATTTTTGTGATCAATACAGGCAAAGCAACATTCTGCGCATTTGCTTGTTCTTTTAGCATGAGCGAAAACCAACCGGTTAACGAATCAATCGTAAATCCGATCGAAGCCTGGAAAACAGCATCCAACCCGGGTTTGCTGCCTTATGCGCACACGGCCGGCAGCGCAATTATCCGGCCTATAGATAAAGGCCGTACCAAGGGCAATGCCATGCAGGCTATGTATGAGCAAACCAACCGGCAGCTCGATCAGATTCGAAAGCAGGTAGAGTTGCTTATGGCGCAGGCACAAGGCATTCACGACAGGGTAGAAATGTCTGAGCGTATTTACAAGGCCGACATGAATTTCAAACCTGTAATCGGGCATATTTATCATTTGTATGAGCGGCGGAAAGATGGGAAAGATGTACTTTCTATGGTGTCGCCTGAAGAGTGGGGCGCAAATTCGCCGATGATCTGGCTTGCCACACTGCGTTTACTTGCTGATCATACGTGGGAAATTTCGGCGCAGGCCGAACACGTGGCGTAGCAAATAAACTGCTCAGCTTATTTTCACGATGGCGTGAACCGGAATTACCCGGCCTCCCTTGAGTACCACGTGTTTATCTGTACAATGCCAGATTGTGGTTACTACCTTACGGGTTCCCTCGCTGCACATAAATTCAATTGCCACCTTTACTTTATGCAGGTTGCTTGCCAGCACGGCATTTCCAATAGAACGCATACGTTCTGTACGTTCTGCTTCACTCGGCAGTACATCGTACTTCGGAAACCGCAATTCGGCAATTTGTTCTTTGCTTATTTCCATGATAACCTCCCCTTCACATCTGGTGAATTTATTCTACTACAATTACAAATATGCAACGCAATAGAAGGGAAGAAATGAAAGCAAAATTAAGAAGCAGGCAAACCGGTTAATGTCACATTAAGCCTTGCGTCCGGTGTGGCGTTGCACGGTCATGGTGACTACCGTGCCTTTATTAAGTTCTGATACAAGCTGCAAATCGCCGCCATGCAGTTCACAGATACGCCGGGCAAGAGGCAGCCCCAGTCCGTGGCCGCGTATGCCTCCTGTGTTGCTGGCCCTGAAAAAACGACCAAAAACTTTTTCTTTCTCCGCATCCGGCACACCAATACCGTGGTCGATGCATTGAAGCACAATGTTTTCTTGTGTAAGGCCTACCCGCAATTCAGCTTTGTGGTTGGGAGAATATTTGCAGGCATTATCGAGAATATTTACCAGCGCAATGCGCAGCAGGTTGTTGTTGCCTGTGGCATTAAAAAGTTCATCGTCTTCCGGGAACTCGTCATAATCCACATCTACCTGCCAGTTTTTATCGCGCTTAAGGATATCCACAATAGCATCGTCCACCAGTTCATCAACACGGTAATTTATAGTGGGCATATCCACAATGGCGTCTGTTTTTGCCAGTGTAAGCAAGCCGTTGGTGAGTTCAGTAAGGCGGTTGAGGTCGTCGGTAAGTGATTCGAGCAGGCTTCGGTATTCGCTTTCGCTGCGCGGCTGGCGCAGGGCTACTTCAATTTGTCCGGCCAGGGCCGTAAGCGGTGAGCGGAGTTCATGCGAGGCGCTGGCCACAAAGTTGCGTTGCGCGTCGAGCGATTGTTCTATGCGCTGCAGCATCCGGTTTAGCGTAACAGCAAGGCGTTCAAGTTCATCGCGTTCTTTGCCTGTGCTCAGGCGTTTGCCACGGCGCGTACCTGCCGAGAGCGCATTTATTTCGCTGATCTCATTCACCATGCGCGTAATGGGGTGCAGCATCCGGCCCGAATACACATAGCCAAGCGGAGCCGCAAGCAACATTGCCGCCAAACAGCATGTAAAAAGAATCAGCCGCAAAAACCGGAGTTGTTCGAGTCCCCAGTAATCAACCGCCGAAATAACCACATTGCAGACTTTACCTTTATGTGTGTAGGTAAATGTTACAAAATCACGGTTATTGTCAGAGCCCTGATGGAGCTGCTCTGATTTGGTTTTCGCGGTTGTTTGCAGAAACCCGGCATGGAGTACTGGTGCAGAGGCCCCATCGGTATTGAAAATAATTTCACCATTCTGTCCATGTATGGTAAGGTATTCACCCACCATAGAAGAATCAGCATCTTTTATTTTCCGCAGCAGCGATGAGTTTACTTCATCAACCGTAAAAAATAAACTAATTGTGTGCTGTGCTTCATTATACAGCCGCTCATCAAACTCCTGCTGGCGGTGGTAGGATGAAAAGCCATAAACAATAAGCGAAATGGCAATGGTAATTGCCGAAACAATGGTGGTAAACCGTAAGGTAAGCCTGGCCCTTATGGTCATGCCGCTTCGGCTACTTTAATCACATACCCCATACCAATAATGGTATGAATCAGTTTTGTGTCGAAATTTTTGTCGATTTTTTTGCGCAGGAAATTGATATATACATCAATTACATTCGTACCGGTATCGAATCGGATATCCCATACTTTCTCGGCAATTTCAGCGCGGCTAAGTACACGGCCGGCATTGCGGATAAGTAATTCGAGCAAGGCAAACTCACGCGCAGTAAGCTGTATGTGGCGACCGCTGCGGGTAACTGTTTTTGCGTGCAAATCCATTACCAGATCGCCAATGGCAAGCTGATTTTCTTCGTTTGCGCTGATGTTGCGTTTCATCAGCACTTTGGTGCGCGCCAGTAATTCTCTGAACTCAAAAGGTTTGGGCAAATAATCATCGGCACCTGCTTCAAATCCGGTAAGTTTATCATCAAGCGTGCCCAGTGCGGTAAGCATAAGCACAGGAACACTTGAGTTTTGCTGGCGCAAAATTTTACACAATTCCAAACCATTCAGGCGCGGCAGTTGCAGATCGAGAATAATTAGGTCGTAGTTATTAGCGAGCGCAAGCGATTTTCCAACCATACCATCGGCAGCATGATCCACCTGAAAACTTTCTTCGCGTAAGCCACGGGTAATAAAATCAGCCACTTTTGGCTCATCTTCTACAACAAGAACTCGGGAGTTGGGCATGGACAAATGATTTTAAGCGGTTTGTTTATGTTAGTTGCTGATTTATGCTTTTAATCCTTAAACATACCAGTATAAGGTTTGTTCAGTCCGCATTAAAAATGTTTGAGTGCTTCGCGCAAGCTGAGTGCCGGCAGAGGGGTGTTTTTTACAAATTTCTGGACGTTTCCAGGCTTAATTCGGGCGTATTGTCTTAGCGACCAGCCAATTGCCTTTTTAATAAAAAATTCATCAACCCCTGCCATTTCCCGGCAAAGTGAAAAAAGCAATTCTTCATCAGTTTGCTGCTTATAGGTCATCTGAAACAACAGTGCCGAGCGCATAAGCCAGATATTGCTGCTGTTACGCCATTTTTTTATTGTATGGTTGCGCAGATCGGGGTAGCGGATAAAGTGGGGGCCGCAAAGGTGCGGGCTGATATAATCCACACTATCCCACCAGGAGTTGTTGAGAATGAGTTCTTCATACAGGGTGAGCCGTTCGGGCGGCGCTTTTTTGGCCAGTTTTCCGCAAAGCTCCATGGCAAAGTAATGCAGTTCGCGTTCGGGCAACTGCCATATTGCACGCACGGTATCTTCGGGGCGTTCGGGCAGGCCATGCTGTTTAATGAACGTGTTGCCCAGTACCCGTCGTGGTGTGGCTTTAATGCCAAAAAATACAAAGTTGTTTTTCATGTAGGCAGCCATGGCCACTGCCTCGGCCGGGTTGCCTTGTGCGGCAAAAAAGCGGCGCAGCGCCTGTGCGTATGCTGCAGGTGTCATATCGGTCAAATTTATGCGTGTATCAGCGCAGCCATGCTCATATACACCAGCGCCCCGGCAAAATAGCCCATAAGCGCCGGAAACGAAATGCGGCGCACGTACCAGAAAAACTCAATGCGTTCGATACCCATAATAGCCACCCCGGCTGCCGAACCAATCACCAGAATGCTTCCGCCCGTGCCGGCGCAGTAGGCGAGGAATTCCCAAAAATAATGATCAGTCGGAAAGCTGTTCAGGCTGTACATGCCCTGAGCCGCAGCCACCAGTGGCACATTGTCCACCACGGCCGAACTCAGGCCAATGGCCAGCGTAATTAAATCTATATTTCCAATGGCCTGATCCATGCCCTGTGCCAGTGCCGTAAGCAGCCCCGCACTTTGCAACGCACCAATAGCCAGCAGTATGCCCAGAAAGAACAGCACACTCGGCGTATCCACCCGCTGTAACGCGCGCGCCACTGAAAGCGAAGCCTTTTCCTCATCATTTTTCCGCTTATGAATAATTTCCGTCACTACCCATAACATGCCTACACCCAACAAAATACCCATAAACGGCGGCAGATGAGTGACCGATTTAAACACCGGCACAAACAGCAAAACGCCTACGCCCGTGGCAAACACCGTAAGCTGCTCGCCACGTGTAGAGGGCGCGCACCGCACCTGCTCCTGCGGCAATTCGGGCCGGGCAATGCTGCCTTTTACCTTGCGCAGCATGAGCAGCATGGGCACCAGCAGGCATACCAGCGAGGGCACAATCAGCTTAAGAATAATATTCACGCTGGTAATCTGCCCGCCCACCCAAAGCATGGTGGTGGTTACATCGCCAATTGGCGACCACACCCCGCCCGCATTGGCCGCAATAATTACCAGCCCGGCAAAATAGCGCCGGTCCTCGGCATCGGCCACCAGCTTACGCAGCAGCGAAATCATTACAATAGCCGTAGTCAGGTTGTCGAGCACTGCAGAAAGGAAAAAGGCCGTAATCCCCACAACCATAAACAGCTTTTTTTTGCTGGTGGTGGTAATTCGGCTGGTAATTACTTCAAACCCGTCGTGCGCATCAATCAGCTCCACAATGGTCATGGCGCCAAGCAGGAAAAATAAAATTCCCGAGAGTTCGCCCATCTGATGCAGCAGTTCTTCATTAATCAGGTGCGCCTCACCCATAAGCACCAGCACAGTCCAGCAAACCACCCCCGTAATCAGCGCCGAGGCCGATTTGTTGAGCTTAAGCGGATGCTCAAGTACAATGGCGGCATAGCCCAGCATAAAAAGAATTGTTAGCAACATAGCCTGTAAAATTACATTGTTAGCCGAATTTCGGGCAGTTCTTCTATATTTGGCAATTCAACTGTTTTACAAAAAGCACTACATACTACTATTATGAGTCTATTTCGTAAGAAATCCCTTGATTCGCTGCTGGCTCAGGCCGCCGATTCGGAAAAGGGGCTGAAACGCACACTGGGTGCCGGAAGCCTTGTTGCACTGGGTATCGGAGCCATTATTGGAGCCGGCCTTTTTGTGCGTACTGCTGCTGCCGCCGGCGAAGCCTCCGGTTCAGCCGTTACCATTTCGTTTATCATTGCGGCCATTGGTTGTGCATTTGCCGGCCTCTGTTATGCCGAGTTTGCTTCCATGATTCCCATTGCAGGAAGCGCATACACCTATGCTTACGCCACCATGGGCGAGCTTGTGGCATGGATTATTGGCTGGGCGCTTGTACTTGAATATGCACTTGGCGCAGCTACAGTTTCTATCGCATGGAGTGAATACTTAAATAATTTGCTTGGAGGGGCAATACCATATGAATGGTGCCATAGTCCATTTGAAGTAGCTGCCGATGGTACCCGTGGCTTTATCAACCTGCCCGCTCTTGGCATTCTGCTTGCCCTCACCATGCTTCTTATCCGCGGCACACAGGCTTCGGCCTGGGTAAATGCAGTTATTGTATTCATTAAGGTTGCCATTGTACTTGTATTCATTGCCATTGGCTGGCAGTTTATCAATCCCGCTAACCATACTCCGTACATGATTCCCGAAGGCACACCCGATGTGCTTAACGGAGCGGGTAAAGTTGTAGTTAGTTACAAAGGTGTGTTTGAGCATGGCTGGGGCGGTGTGCTTGGCGGTGCGGCTATTGTGTTCTTTGCCTTTATTGGTTTTGATGCGGTTTCAACCGCTGCACAGGAAGCCAAAAACCCCAAGCGCGATATGCCCATTGGTATTCTCGGCTCACTGCTGGTGTGCACCATTCTTTATATCCTTTTCGGACACGTATTAACCGGTGTGGCACCGTGGAGCGATTTTGCAAATCCCGAACTTGGTAAAGAAGCATCAGTAGCCTATACCATCAAAACCTATATGAAAGGTTACGAGTGGCTCGAAACTTCGGTAACCATTGCTATTCTGGCTGGTTTCTCTTCTGTAATTCTCGTAATGCTTATGGGGCAGAGCCGAGTGTTTTTCTCAATGGCTAACGATGGCCTGTTGCCCAAAGTATTCTCTGCGCTTCACCCCAAACACAAAACGCCGTACAAATCAAACTGGATTCTGTTTGTATTTGTTGGCCTTTTTGCCGCATTTATTCCCGGCAGCGTAGCGGGCGATTTAACAAGTATAGGTACGCTGTTTGCGTTTGTGCTGGTGTGCGTAGGGGTTATTCTCATGCGCCGCAGCGAGCCCAATGCCGTGCGTCCGTTTAAAACACCGCTTGTGCCGCTTGTGCCAATTCTGGGCATTCTGGTGTGCAGTGCCATGATTTTCTCGCTCGATCATGTAACCCAGTTCAGCGCGCTTGGCTGGATGGCTATTGGATTGGTGATTTACTTCAGCTACGGCAGTGTAAACAGCAAACTCAAGTCGAAGTAAAACGTATATCTCCGCAAAAGCCGTTTCTGAATTCAGAAACGGCTTTTGTGTTAAACTCCCGTTGATGAGCGAAAACTCCAAACTCCACCGCGTACTTGGCCTTACCGATGCCACCCTGCTGGTTGCCGGTTCCATGATTGGTTCGGGCATTTTTCTGGTAAGTGCCGATATGGCCCGCGATCTGGGTGCTTCGGGCTGGCTGCTGCTGGCCTGGCTGGTAACCGGCGTTATTACAATGGCCGCCGCCCTCAGCTATGGCGAGCTGGCCGGCATGATGCCCGAAGCCGGCGGCCAGTATGTATATATTCGCCGCGCTTTCGGGCGGCTTACGGCGTTTTTATACGGGTGGACGGTTTTCTCGGTAATCCAGACCGGCGTAATTGCCGCCGTGGCCATGGCTTTTGCCAACTATGCTTCGGAGCTGGTGCCGGTGTTCAGTCAGAAAAATGTGCTGTTCAGTGCGGGCAGTTTCAGCATTACGGCACGGCATGTGGTGGCTGTGCTGCTTATTGTGTTTCTCACCTTCGTTAATTCGCGCGGGGTCGAAGGCGGTTCGCTGGTGCAGCGGGTGTTTACCTCGGCCAAATTGCTGGCGTTGTTTGCGCTTATTGTGCTGGGCATAGGTATCGGCATTGGCAGCGGCACGCTCGAAGCCAATTTCACCGATATGTGGAGCGCCGCACAAACCACGCAGGATGTAGATTCAAAAGTGTGGAACACCACGGTGCTTGGCGGCCTCTCGCTGCTGGCGGTGTTTGGTACTACCATGATCAATTCACTCTTTTCGAGTGATGCGTGGAACAACGTCACCTTCATTGCCGGCGAAATAAAAGAGCCGCAGCGCAATATTCCGCGCAGCCTCATGCTGGGCACCGCCATTGTTACCGTGCTTTATATTCTGGCCAATGTGGCCTACCTCTGTCTGCTTCCGCTTAAAGGCAGCCCCGAAGGGGCCGATGCCGTGGCGCGGGGCATGCAGTTTGCCACCGAAGGCCGCGTAGGCACAGCTGCCGCCACCGTCATTTTTGGCAATGTGGCCACCACAATAATGGCTGTGCTTATTATGATTTCTACTTTCGGCTGCAACAACGGCATCATTCTGGCCGGGGCACGCCTGTTTTATGCCATGGGGCAAGACAAACTTTTCTTTGCCCGCGCCGCCACGCTCAACAGCAAAGGTGTACCGGCCTTTGCGCTGTGGATTCAGTGCATCTGGGCTTCGGGGCTTTGCTTCTCGGGCAGCTACAGCGATTTGCTCACTTACGCCACCTTTGCCTCGCTGCTTTTTTACATGGTAACCATTGCCGGCATTTTCGTATTGCGCCGCCGCGAACCCGATGCACCGCGCCCATACCGCGCCCTCGGGTATCCGTGGCTGCCTGCGTTTTACATCATTGCTGCAGCCGCCATTTGTATTGATCTGCTCATTTTTCAGCCGCGCAATACGGTGGGCGGACTTATTATTGTAGCCATTGGCGTGCCGTTGTATTTTATTGCCAGCCGGGGTGGAAAAAATACCGGGCACCATCAATAAAAATTACCATTCGTATCAACGAATTTCGATACGCAATTTGCAGGTGAAACAGCACAAACCGGCATCTTTACCCCGATGCCGCGCCAGCCTCATCCGCTTTTCCGTTTTACACGCAACGAACAGCGTGCCCTTGTGGTGCTGGGTGTGGCAGTTATTGTGCTGTGCGGCGTTCATTTCTGGATGGGTGCCACGCAAACACTGCCAGAGCGCAATTACGATACGTTCAACAAACTGCTGGCGGCTGTTCACACTGAGGCTGCAACCGATTCGCAGTCTGTGTTGCCCGAAATTCAGCTCGAACAGGTGCATGAACTGGCCAGCGAACATTCCATCTATTCGCGCCGTGAGAAGTTTTACTTCAATCCCAACCAGTTGCCCGAATACAAATGGATTGAGCTTGGTCTTAGTCCGGCTCAGGCCCGTTCGGTAAAAAAATTCGAGGCTTCGGGCGGGAAGTTCGTGTACCGGCAGGATGTGAAAAAACTGTTTGTCGTTTCGGCCGAATTATACACCGAACTCGAGCCGTTTATTGTATTGCCCGATGAGCCTGCCGGGGACAAGCAATTCCACCTTCCGGTGGCCGCGCATCAAACAAAGCCATTGCCGCCGGTAGTCGAGCTTAATGCTGCAGATACCTCGGCACTGATGAAGCTCGAAGGAATAGGCCCGGTGTTTGCCCGGCGCATTGTGGCCTACCGGCAACGGCTGGGAGGCTTTCACTCGCCCGATCAGTTGCTCGAAGTGTTTGGCTTTGATCAGGAACGGCTGGAACTGCTCGATGGCAAAGTGAAAACAGACAGTTCCTATATCCGCAAAGTAAACATAAACACGGCCTCTGCGGCCGAGCTGCGGCGGCATCCTTATTTCACGCCCGCGCTGGCGGTTGCACTGGTTAATTACCGCAATACACACGGCCCGTTTCGCACCCTGCCCGATGTGATGCGCTGCCAGTTGTTCGGCCCCGATTTATACCGTAAACTTGCGCCGTATCTTACTCTTTAACTCGTGGATCAGATCAGAAACGCCATACGCGACATTCCCGATTTCCCCAAGCCGGGCATCCTTTTCAAAGACATTACCCCGCTGCTCCATAAACCCGAACTGGGGCCCGTAATCGTAAACGGCTTCATCGAACGCCTTGGCAACCACCGCCCCGATGCCGTGCTGGGTATCGAAAGCCGTGGATTTTTGTTTGGCTATGCCTTGGCGCAGGCCCTTAAAGTGCCCTTTGTGCCGGTGCGTAAATCGGGCAAGCTGCCCGCCAAAACCATTGGCATTGAGTATGCCCTCGAATACGGCACCGCCCGCATCGAAATGCACGCCGACGCGCTGCAGCCGGGTATGAATGTGCTCGTACACGACGATTTGCTGGCTACCGGGGGCACCGCTGCTGCTGCCGCTGCGCTTGCCACACAGCTTGGAGCGCACATCAGCGGTTTTGCGTTTGTGGTTGAACTGGAGTTTTTAAATGGCCGCGCCCCGCTTTTGCCCTTCAGCAACTCCATTCACAGTCTGGTTACGTATTAAAATCAGCCTAAATTACAGGCAGACTGATTTTTGATGATAAACGGTAGCTGCACATCGCTTCCGCTGTTGTATTTTTGCGCTCCCGTTTAATTCAGCCATTTAAACCCGCTATGGAATATACGCAGAATGAAAATCAGGCAATGATTGCCGATGTCATCCGCAAGTTTGGTGAAGAACACATCCGCCCGCACTTTATGGAGTGGGACGAATCGCAGGAGTTCCCCATTCACATTATGAAACAACTGGGCGAACTCGGTTTGCTTGGTGTGCTTGTGCCTGAAGAATATGGCGGAGCCGGTTTCGGCTATTTTGAATATGTAACTGCCATTACCGAACTCGGCAAAATCTGCGGTTCCATCGGTCTTTCCATGGCGGCACACAATTCACTTTGTACAGGCCACATTCTGCAATTCGGTAACGAAGCGCAGAAGAAAAAATGGCTGCCCAAATTAGCCACAGGTGAGTGGATTGGCTCCTGGGGCCTTACCGAACCCAACACCGGCTCTGATGCCATGCGCATGAAATGCACCGCCGTGCAGGATGGCGACTACTGGGTAATTAACGGTACCAAGTGCTGGATCACACACGGCATTTCGTCGGATGTAATTGTAGTGCTCGTGCGCACCGGCGAACTGCTCGACTCCAAAGGCATTACAGCTTTTGTGGTAGAACGCGGCACACCCGGTTTCAGTGCAGGCAAAAAAGAAAACAAACTCGGTATGCGCGCCAGCGAAACAGCCGAAGTGATTTTCGATAATTGCCGTGTACACAAAGACAATATTCTGGGCGAAGTAGGGCAGGGCTTTGTGCAGGCCATGAAAGTGCTCGACGGTGGCCGTATTTCCATTGCCGCGCTTTCGCTGGGCATTGCCAAAGGTGCCTACGAAGCCTCGCTCAAATACGCACAGGAACGCCAGCAGTTTGGTCAGCCAATTGCCCACTTTCAGGCCATCGGCTTCAAACTGGCCGATATGGCTACCGAAATTGAAGCCGCCGAACTGCTCACCTTCCAGGCCGCCGACCTCAAAAACCGTGGCGAGAAGATGACCAAAGAAAGCGCCTTTGCAAAATATTACGCCTCCGAAGTATGCGTAAAAGTGTCGAACGAAGCCGTACAGGTTTTTGGCGGATATGGCTACACAAAGGATTTTCCGGTAGAAAAATATTACCGCGATTCTAAACTCTGTACCATTGGCGAAGGCACCTCCGAAATTCAGAAGCTGGTAATTGCCCGCGAAATTTTAAAATAACTGCTTATCTGATCCTCAATGAACAAACTCTTTTTAGGCATTGCCGTTTTTACAGCGTCGCTCCTCGGCGCACAAAACGCCAAAGCTCCCGAAAACTGGTTTAACCTTTCTTTTGCACAGGATGGTGTGCGTGGTGTAAAAACCGAACAAACCTATGCCGACCTTGTAAAAGGCCGCAAAGGCGATACGGTAATTGTGGCCGTACTCGATGGCGGTGTGGATTATAAACACGAAGACCTTGCCCCCGTAATGTGGGTAAACCGCAAGGAAATTGCCGGAAATGGCATTGATGACGATAAAAACGGCTACGTGGATGATATCCACGGCTGGAATTTTCTGGGCAATAAAGACGGCCGTAACGTACAGTACGATCAACTCGAGCGTACGCGCCAGCTTAAACCGCTCATGAAGCGGTTTAAAAACAAAACAGCCGCCGATATTTCAGCTACAGAACAGGCCGATTATCAGCGTTACATCAAGATGAAGGCCGATCATGACAAGGAACTTGCGGAGATGAGCAAATATCTTGAGCAACTTCGTCCGGTAAAAAAACTCATGGATGGCATGGTAGCCGACATTAAAGTGCAGCGTGGTGTAGATACAGTAATGTATGAAGACTTTGCCGCCTATAAGCCGTCAGAGAAATATGAAAAATTCCATAGCCGCATCAAACTCCTCATTATTAAAGATCAGGAGTCATGGGGAAATTTTCAAACTGAAATTGCCGAAGGATATGCACAGCTTTATGCCCGTGTAAATTATCACCTTGATCTGGATTATGATTCACGTTCAATTGTGGGTGATAATTACGAGGATCCTTCCGAACAGTTTTACGGAAACAACGATGTGAAAGGCCCCGATGCTTCGCACGGCACACACGTAGCCGGTATTATTGCCGGTGTGCGCGATAACAACATAGGCATTAAAGGTGTGGCGCAGTTTGTGAAAATTATGGGTGTGCGTTGCGTGCCCGATGGTGATGAGCGCGATAAGGATGTGGCCAACGCCATCCGCTATGCAGTTGATAACGGTGCGCAAATCATAAATATGAGCTTCGGTAAATCCTATGGCAGCAATAAGAGTGTGGTTGATGATGCGGTGCGATATGCACAGAGCAAAGGCGTGCTGCTCATTCATGCTGCCGGCAACGACAGCAAAGACAACGATGCTACCGATAATTTTCCCAACAACGATTTCCTTGGCGGCGGCAGTGCTGATAACTGGATTGAAGTAGGCGCCCTTTCGTGGAAAAGCGGAAAAGCCTCGGTTGCTCCTTTCAGCAACTATGGCAAAATGCAGGTTGATGTGTTTGCCCCCGGTGTGGATATCAACTCCTGCAAAGTAAACGGTGGCTATATTCCCCAAAGCGGAACCAGCATGGCCGCTCCCGTTTGTGCCGGTGTGGCCGCCGTACTCAAGTCGTATTTCCCCAAACTCACCGCAGCTCAGTTAAAACAAATTATCGAAAACTCAACCGATAAGTCGCTTGCCAAAAAGAAAGTGGTAAAGCCGGGCAGCAAGAAGAAGAAGATTAAATTCAGCAAACTCAGCCTTACCGGCGGAGTGGTTGACTTGTATGCCGCGTTTCAAATGGCCGAGCAGATGAGCAAGTAACCGCTTGATTTTTAATCGTAAATTTGCAGCCCGGACAATTTTGTCCGGGCTGTTTACCTTTAAGAAAGGCATTGCCCGATGTTTCATTTTCTGCTTCGCGTTATTCCGCGTCCCATTCTCATACAGTTCAGTCTGCTGTTTAGTAAAATAGCGCCTTATCTCTATAAAGGCACCCGCTATACCGATCCGATCAGCGGCAAATCATACCGCAAGTTTTTGCCCTACGGCTATTCGGGCCATGCCAAACGCAAAAATGTACTTTGCCCCGGCAGCCTTTCGCTCGAACGCCACCGCCTGCTCTGGCTCTGGCTTAAAAACCGTACCGACTTTTTTACCCGCAACACATCCATGCTGCACGTTGCACCCGAACAGTGTTTCTACAAACTGTTCCGCAAAATGGATAACCTGAAATACACCACCGCTGATCTCAACTCGCCCATTGCCGATGTACACATGGATTTGCACAATCCGCCCTTCGGCGATAATGAGTTTGATGTGATTTTCTGCAACCATGTACTTGAGCATGTGGACGATGCTAATGTGTGCATGCGCCAGCTCTACCGCATCATGAAACCGGGCGGCTGGGGCGTGTTTCAGGTGCCGCTTGATACCAACCGCGAAAAAACCTACGAAGACAAATCAATCACCGACCCGCGTGAACGCGAAAAGCATTTCTGGCAAAAAGACCATGTACGCCTTTTCGGACTCGATTACAAAGACCGCTTAGCCGCAGCCGGTTTCCGCGTGGTAGTTGATGATTACGTAAATCAACTCACGCCTGAAGAGGTCGATCGCTATCGCTTACCGGCCGGCGAAATGATTTACGTGTGCTACAAAGACTAAGCAACTAATCGCTTACGCCCAGTTCAAGCTGCGCGCGGGCATAGTCTTCGGGAATCCCGATATCAATAAAATAACCATCGCTAACGAAGCCATGCAAATGCGCTTCAGGTGCCTGTCTGGCAAAAAAATCGTATTCAATGCTGAATGCTGAATCGGCCGGTGTGGCGGCAAGATAGTACGCGCGGTTTAGTACATACACGCCGCCGTTTATCAAAGCAGGGCCGGTTATTTCTGCCGATTTTTCGCGGAAAGCCGTCACGCGGCGGCCCTCAAGCGAAATGGTTCCGTAACGCGAACCATCTTCAACCGGCCGCAAAGCCAGCGAGGCCATCGCTCCCGATTCATTGTGCGCTTTAAAGTATTCCTCAAGCGGCACGGCAAAAAAAGAATCGCCGTTAAGCACCAGCACATTTTCAGTGTGGCAATGCTCCAGTGCCAGACGTATTCCGCCGCCGGTGCCCAGTGGCGTTTTTTCTTCACAGTAGGCTATTTCCATGCCGCAATATTCGTGGCCAAAATGTGTGCGCACTTTCTCGGCCATGTAGCCGGTAGAAAGTACCACACGCTTAATTCCGGCGGCGGCAATATATTCCAGAAGATAATGCAGAAACGGGCTGCCGTTTACCGGGGCCATGGGCTTGGGCACATCGCTTACCACTGCTTTGAGCCGGGTACCAAAGCCGCCGGCAAGTATTACAGCTTCGGTAATCATGCTTTGGGGAAAAGCTGCTGTTCCACAATTTCGCATAGCGTGTGGCCAAGCAGCATGTGGCATTCCTGAATACGCGGCGTATCAGTAGAAGGAATATTAATGAGGTAATCGCTAAGCGGTTTCATTTTACCGCCGGTTTCGCCGGTGAAGCCTACGGTGGTTACGCCCATTTCGCGGGCCTTTTCAAAGGCTTTCACCACATTACCCGAATTGCCGCTGGTAGAAAGGCCGATCAGTATATCGCCCTTGCGGCACATGGCCTGCACAAGACGGCTGTACACCTGATCGTAGCTGTAATCATTAGCCACGGCTGTCATGTACGATGTATTTACATGCAGCGCATCCGAGTTAAGGGGGGCACGATCATAATAAAAACGACCCGAAAGTTCGGCGGCAAGATGCTGTGCATCGGCTGCGCTGCCGCCATTGCCGCACCACATCACTTTATTGCCGTTGCGGTAGGCTTCGGCAGCCAGTTCGGCTACGCGGGTTACTGTTTGCAAAATGGCTTCATTGGTAAGAAGCGATTGTTTGAGTTGCACCGAAGCCGTGATACGGCTTTGCAAAAGATTCAGCAGGTCCATGTGGTTAATCCGTGTTCTGTAAATGTAAACGATTTGGCTTGCCCGCCGAATTTTTCAAGCGTTTGCTGCACATTCAGCTTGCTGGTGCCCGGGCAGTAAAAAAACATAAAGCCTCCGCCTCCGGCACCCGAAATTTTTCCTCCGCTGGCGCCTGCATGCAACGCAGCTTCATAAATATCATCCAGCATGGAATTGGAAATGGATGCGGCCATTTTTTTCTTGTTCAGCCAGCCCATATTAAGCACATCGCCAATTTTGTCCACTTCTCCCCGCAGCAAACATTCTTTCATTTGTACCGCCTGCTCTTTCAGCCGGTGCATGGCCTCTACAGCTTCGGTATTATTCTTCTTCACATTCTCCACCTGATGGGTAATGATCTGTGCCGAGTCGCGGTTGGTGGCGGTGAAGTAGAGAAGAAGATTCATTTCCAGCTCCGCCAGCACATCCTGTTTTACAGTAAGCGGGTTTACAATTACTTTGTCGTTTGCAAGGAATTCCAGAAAGTTTACTCCGCCAAAGGTTGCCGCATATTGGTCTTGCTTGCCTCCGGCCATCTTCATCTCTATACGCTCAATTTCAAAGGCCATGTGCGCAATGTCGTATTGCCCGAGAGGAAGATTGAGCCATTCTTTAAACGCACCGATAATCGCTACCACCAGTGTTGACGAAGTGCCAAGTCCGGAGCCTTGCGGCGCTTCAATCCAGGTGGTGAGTTTAAACGAGAGCGGCTTGCCTCCATTGAATTGGCGTACAATGCGGTTGTACACGCCTACCTGTAATTCGTAACTGCGGTCGTCGAAAGGAAGTTCGGCAGTGGCTTCGTACCTGCGCGTACGTTCAGGCGAACCCGATACAAGTTCGATCTGGCCGTTGTCGAGCGGCTCAAGCACAGCAAAGGCGTAACTGCTTATTGTGGCATTCAGAATGGCTCCGCCATGCAAATCAGAATAAGGCGAAACGTCGGTGCCGCCACCGGCTAACCCGAGTCTGAGCGGAGCTTTACTTTTAATCATCATACGCGTGGCGCAATTTTTTTATAAAGATCAGCAACAACATCGCACATAACTTCCCAGCTGTACTTTTTCTTTTCGGCTATAGTAGCTGCTGTAAATGCCGCTTCACGTGAATTCTGGTAATAATCCACAATGCTGTCGGCTACAGCCTTTACCTCAGGAGCCACCACATAGCCCGACTGGCCGTGGGTAATAATTTCACCAAGTCCGCCCACATTGGTTACCAGCGAGGGCTTGTCGAACTGCAGCGCTATTTTGGTTACGCCGCTTTGTGTGGCTGTGTGGTAGGTTTGAGCAACCATGTCGCAGGCGCTGAAATACCAGCGCACATCATCGTCGGCAATAAAATGCGTGTGCATTACCAGCCTGTCGGCCAGCCCGTGCCTGTCAATGATGGCCTGATAAGGCGCCTGATCTTCGTAGTATTCGCCAGCCACAATAAGTTTTACACCCAATGCCTTCACGCGCTCATCGGCCATGGCTTCAAGCAACAGGTCAAGGCCCTTGTATTTGCGGATCAGCCCGAAAAACAGCAGGTAGCGCCCGTTTGCATCAAGTTTCAGTTTTTCACGGGCCGCAGGTTTAGGTTCGGGTTCGCCGAATGATGTGTAAAGCGGATGCTCAGTAAATACTTTATTCGGCGAGTCGGTAAACTGCCGCAAATCGTTCAGCACCGATTTCGACATGGTCAGGTAGCCGTGGCAGGCACGGAGAAAATAGCGGGCAAAAGCCGTATCTCCCGGCCGTTTTTCGTGTGGAATGGCATTGTCAACCAATGCAATTACACGCGTATGCCCGTTTTTGCGGGCAATACGTGCAATACTGCCAAGTGCCGGGCCCATAAACGGCAGCCAGAAACGGATAATCAGCAAATCAGGCTTTTCGCGTTTGATGCGGCGGCCCACACGGAGCCAGTTAAACGGGTTAACCGAATTAATCCATGTGTCAATGCGCACACCGGCAGGTGCAATACCCGTTTCATTGTATTGGGTGGTGCCGGGAAATAAAAACGAAGGATATTGCAGCGAAAATGAAACAATCCGCGAATCATGCCCGGCTTGTTGCAAAGCCCGGCAAAGTAGTTCGTTAAAGGTGGCCAGCCCCCCGCGCAGCGGAAATGCAGGACCAATGATGAATATTTTCAAAGGCTTTTGCTGATCTGAAGCCGTAAAGATAAGCCGCAGCAACAAGTTGCGGCAAAGATTTTTAAGGTTTTCACAGCCTAAATGTGAAAAATACTTGCTCAAATAAAAATCACTCCATACATTTGCACCCCTAATAAAACAAAACCAATCAGTTCAAAATGATTATCGTTGCTGTAAAAGAAGGCGAATCGCTCGAAAAAGCACTCAAAAAGTTCAAGAAGAAATTCGAGAAAACCGGCGTAGTTCGTGCCCTGCGCGATCGCCAGAAATTCACCAAGCCTTCTGTTCGCAAACGCGAAACCAAACTCAAAGCGATTTATCGCCAGCAAATGCACCAGAACCTCGAAGCGTAAGCTTCAGGCTGGCCGCATCGCTTTTTTGAGGCCTTACATATTGGAAATACACACTCTCCGGGCAACTTTTTTAAGTTGATCTCGTTCAAGAGTGTGTATTTCTTTTTCTCGTGAGCGAAGACAGCATCTCCCGTTTTATCGACTATCTCGCATTTGAAAAGCGATTCTCCCCGCATACGCAAACCGCTTATCGGGCTGATCTTATTCAATTACGTGATTATCTGGTTGTTACTTACGATAACATCCTTCCCGAAGAAGCCAATTACCAGCTCATCCGTTCATGGATTGTTGAGCTGATGAATCAGGGCATATCTGCCCGCTCCGTAAACCGGAAAATTACCACCCTGCGCACATTTTACCGCTTTCTCATGCGCGAAGGCCGGGTAAAAGTAAATCCCATGCTCAAAATTCAGGGCCCAAAAACAGCCCGCCGCCTGCCCGAGTATGTGGAAGAAAAACAAATGCAGCAACTGCTCGACGGACGCGCATTTAATCCCGGCGAAGGAGAAGATACCTACGATGCCGAACTGGCCCGGCTTATAGTGGAACTTTTGTACGGCACCGGCATCCGCCTGGCCGAACTCATCGGTTTGCGGCAGGATGATTTTAATTTCTCCCGCAATACCATTAAAGTACTCGGCAAACGAAACAAGGAACGCATTGTGCCTGTGCCCGTTGCCCTTGCCGAACTTGCGAAAGGCTTCGTTGCCCTCAAAACCACACGCCATATTCAACCCGACCCCGACGATGGTATAGTGTATCTGCTCCAGCAAAATACCGGAAAAAAACTTCCCCGGAAGTTTGTGTACACGCTTGTGAGACGTTACCTTAGCTTAGTCACTACTATTGATAAAAGAAGTCCACACGTGCTGCGTCACACTTTTGCCACCCACATGCTCAATAATGGCGCTGATCTCAACGCCATCAAAGAGCTTCTGGGCCACGCAAACCTCTCTGCCACCCAGGTGTACACGCACAACACGGTTGAAAAGTTGAAAAACATCTATCAGCAGGCACATCCCCGTGCCTGATTAACACACTAAAAAGGAGGAACTTGTTATGGACATTCAAATTCAATCCATACACTTCGACGCCGATCGAAAACTCATCAGCTTTATTGAAGAAAAAGTAGGAAAACTCACCCATTTCTACGACGGCATCATCCGCAGCGAAATCTTCCTGCGCCTCGATAAATCCGACAGCTCAACGAATAAAGTAGCCGAAATTAAACTCAACGTACCCGGTACTGATCTCTACGTAAAGCGCCAGTGCCGCACCTTCGAAGAAGCTATCGATACCGGAATCGAAGCAATAAGCCGTCAGGTGAAAAAACATAAGGAAAAATTGAGGGGAAAGTAAATTTCCCCGGCAGAGAGGTTGCCCGGCTCACAGTTTATCTGTAGCCGGGTTTTTTTATTGATAATCAAGGAGGTGCGAAAACCGGTTGGTTTAAGGGCTTCAAATGCAGCGAGAGATAAATGATGTAAAGTGCGGCGATACAGAAAAAAAACATGCGTGAATTTGTTGCGTGATAAAAGTTTTATACATTTGCAGTCCTTTTTGGGGGGCAAAGCATAAAAACTCCCTGCGTTCTTTGAGTAAAACAGTGCATAATTGTCCGTTACACGAAGCATTCCAGCCGGTGTAGCTCAGCTGGTAGAGCAGCTGATTTGTAATCAGCAGGTCGGGGGTTCGAGTCCCTTCGCCGGCTCATTTTTGTTTTTGTGCCGGACAAGGCAAAAATATTGGGGAGATACTCAAGCGGCCAACGAGGGCAGACTGTAAATCTGCTGACCTAGTCTTCACAGGTTCGAATCCTGTTCTCCCCACAGGCAAAACAACTGGGTTTTGCAGCCGGTTAAGCAGCAAACCAGTATAAGCGGAAGTAGCTCATTTGGTAGAGCATCAGCCTTCCAAGCTGAGGGTGGCCGGTTCGAGCCCGGTCTTCCGCTCCAAAAGTGCCGGAGCACTGTTTATTAGCCTATGTAGCTCAGTGGTAGAGCACTTCCTTGGTAAGGAAGAGGTCGGGGGTTCAATTCCCCCCATCGGCTCAGCTTTTAAAAGGCTGTTCGCATTGCGGGCAGCCTTCAAATGCAATCGGTCCGCTTCGTGGTCAACACCCTGCGGTTTTGATAAAATTTTTTGACAACAACACAAACAGTAAATCACCTAACACAAACCAATAGCAATGGCAAAAGAGAAATTTGACCGTTCCAAGCCGCACGTAAACGTAGGCACCATCGGTCACGTTGACCACGGCAAAACCACCCTCACCGCTGCAATCACTTCAGTGCTTGCTTCAAAAGGTCTGGCTGAGGTGCGTGACTTCTCGTCAATTGACAACGCTCCTGAGGAAAAAGAACGTGGTATCACCATCAACACCTCGCACGTAGAGTATCAGACAGCTAACCGTCACTACGCTCACGTTGACTGCCCGGGTCACGCTGACTATGTGAAGAACATGGTTACCGGTGCTGCCCAGATGGACGGTGCTATTCTCGTTGTTGCTGCTACAGACGGCCCCATGCCCCAGACCCGTGAGCACATCCTGCTCGCCCGTCAGGTTGGTGTTCCCCAGCTTGTGGTGTTCATGAACAAAGTAGATATGGTTGACGACCTCGAACTTCTCGACCTCGTTGAGATGGAGATCCGTGAACTCCTTTCTTTCTACAAGTTCGATGGCGACAACACCCCCATCATCCGTGGTTCTGCCCTCGGCGGCCTGAACAACGAGCCGAAATGGGTTGAGAAGATCATGGAACTCATGGACGCAGTTGATTCTTACATCCCGACACCTGCTCGCGATAAAGATAAGCCGTTCCTGATGCCCGTGGAAGACGTATTCACCATCACCGGTCGTGGTACTGTTGCCACAGGCCGTATCGAAACCGGCGTTGTAAACGTAGGTGACGAACTCGTGATCCTCGGCATGGGTACTGAGAGCTTCAAAACCACCTGTACCGGTGTGGAAATGTTCCGCAAGCTGCTCGATCGCGGCGAAGCTGGTGACAACGTAGGTATCCTCCTCCGTGGTATCGACAAGAAAGATATCCGTCGTGGTATGGTTATCGCGAAGCCCGGTTCTATCACCCCGCACACCGAGTTCAAAGCTGAGGTGTACGTACTGAAGAAAGAAGAAGGCGGCCGTCATACCCCCTTCCACAACAAATACCGTCCCCAGTTCTACTTCCGTACCACAGACGTTACCGGCGAAATCACCCTGCCGGAAGGTCGTGAGATGGTAATGCCTGGCGATAACGTAACCATCAGCGTTAACCTGATCGTTCCCATCGCTATGGACAAAGGTCTCCGTTTCGCTATCCGCGAAGGTGGCCGTACCGTAGGTGCTGGTCAGGTAATCGAAATCGTGAAGTAATCTTCACGGTCCAGAACCGATCAAAAACAGCGAAAGGTGCCCCGTTTTTTCGTGGCACCTTTCGCTGCCAAATAAAACCCGTCTGCTACGGCAGACAAACACGGGCATAGTTCAATGGTAGAATAGCGGTCTCCAAAACCGTTGATGGGAGTTCGAATCTCTCTGCCCGTGCAACAATAGCGCTATGAACAAACTCAGAGCATACTTCGACGAAGTGTACCAGGAAATGGTTCACAAAGTGAGCTGGCCTACTTGGAGCGAACTGCAGGAAAGCGCAATTATTGTAATGATTGCTTCGGTAATCTTTTCAATAGTTGTGGCTCTCATGGATTTAGCATTCCGTGGTGGCATGTCGTTCCTCTACAAATTCATCTGATCAGAATCTGATAAGCCTGATCATCTCAATTTTTTATCAGCCGAACGATGACTGAAGTAAGCAATACCAACGATACGCAAGCCAAGAAATGGTACGTACTGCGCGTGGTAAACGGGCAGGAAAAGAAAATCAAGCAGTATGTGGAGTCGGAAGTAACCCGCCTCGGCCTGCAGGATTTCGTGTCGCAGGTACTTATTCCGATGGAAAAGGTAATCCAGATCCGCAATGGCAAAAAAGTAGCCAAAGAGCGGAATATTTTCCCCGGGTATGTAATGCTTGAAGGTATCCTGGTGGGCGAAATCCCCCACGTACTTAAAAATATTACCGGTGTCATCGGTTTTCTGGGTTCAAAAACAGGCGACCCTGTCCCCCTGCGCGATCACGAAGTGAAGCGCATGCTGGGCAAGGTTGATGAACTCACCGGAGCCGAGGAAACCATGCTCAATACGTATGTAGTGGGCGAAACCGTGAAAGTGATCGATGGTCCTTTCAACACGTTCAGCGGTGTTATCGAAGAAATCAACGAAGAGAAGAAAAAACTCAAGGTGATGGTAAAAATCTTCGGTCGCAAAACCCCGCTCGAACTCAGTTACATGCAGGTGGAAAAAGAATAACCTGCTTTAGATCCGCTGTTACGCGCTTCCAACATAACAGAAAAACAACGCATTAAAACTGCAAAATGGCGAAAGAAGTAAGTGCTCTGATTAAGCTTCAGATTAAGGGTGGCGCAGCCAACCCTTCACCGCCCATTGGTCCCGCTCTCGGTGCCAAAGGTGTGAACATCATGGAGTTTTGCAAGCAGTTCAACGCCCGGACGCAGGATCGCCCCGGCAAAGTGCTGCCGGTTATCATTACGGTTTACTCAGACAAATCGTTTGAGTTCATTATCAAACAACCGCCGGTAGCCGTTCAGCTTAAAGATGCCGCAAAGATCCAGTCTGGTTCAGCAGAATCGAACCGTAAAAAAGTAGGTTCGGTTTCATGGGATCAGGTGCGTCAGATTGCTGAGTCTAAAATGCCCGACCTGAATTGTTTCACCATTGAGTCAGCAATGAGCATGGTGGCCGGTACAGCTCGAAGCATGGGTCTCACAGTCGCCGGCGAGAGCCCGCTGAAGAAGTAATTTTAACCTGACGGAGTTTCGGGAAAGGCCTGAAACGTTTGCACGTCAAAATTTCAATCCGAATGGCCCGTATAGCTAAAAAACGGAAGGCAGCCCTGGCCAAGTATGATATGACTAAAGCATATTATATGACAGAAGCTGTTAAAGTGGTGAAAGACATCACTACTACCAAATTCGACGCATCAGTTGATATCAGCGTTCGTCTTGGCGTAGATCCGCGCAAAGCCAATCAAATGGTGCGTGGCATGGTTACACTGCCGCACGGTACCGGTAAAACGGTTCGTGTGCTTGTACTTTGCACACCCGATAAAGAAGCAGAGGCACAAGCTGCCGGTGCTGATTTTGTTGGTGCTGACGACTACATTGCCAAGATCAAAGAAGGTTGGACTGATGTGGACGTAATCATCACCACACCCAGCATGATGGGTAAAGTGGGTGCTTTGGGTAAAATCCTCGGTCCCCGCGGACTGATGCCGAACCCGAAAACCGGAACGGTGACAATGGAAGTAGGAAAAGCGGTAAAAGACGCAAAAGGTGGTAAAATTGATTTCAAAGTTGACAAAGCAGGTATTGTACATGCTTCAGTTGGCAAAGTATCATTTACTGCCGAAATGCTTGCTGAAAACGCGAATGAGCTTCTCTCTACAATCCTGAAGTTGAAGCCGTCATCTGCAAAAGGTGCTTATGTGCGCAGCATATACCTTTCGAGCACGATGAGCCCCAGCGTTCAGGTAGAAACCAAAACGCTTGCTTAATGCTCGGTTTGATCCGGCTTAATACTCAACAAGTATGACAAAACAAGAAAAAACACAGATTATCGAAAACCTGGCAGCGAAACTTGCCGACAGCAAGCATTTCTACCTGGCCGATACTTCTGAGCTCCCGTCTGAAAAGACGAGTGCTTTGCGGAGAATGTGTTTTAACCAGAACATTGAACTCATCGTTGTAAAGAATACCCTCCTGCGCAAGGCGCTTGAGCGTACCAACGATGGTGAGTACAGCCCGATGTACGATGCCCTCAAAGGCCCCGTATCCATCATGTTCTCGGAGTCGAATTCAGCTCCTGCGAAACTCATTAAAGAGTTCCGTAAAGACGGCAAAAAGCCTCTGCTGAAAGCGGCTTACGTAGAACAGAGCGTGTACCTCGGCGACGAGTCGCTTGATGCACTGGCCTCTATCAAATCGCGCGATGAACTTATCGCCGACGTGGTGGCTATGCTTCAGTCTCCTGCCCAAAACGTTATCTCTGCACTGCAGAGTGCGGGCGGCACACTCTCGGGTCTGGTAAAAACCCTTTCGGAACGTCCGGAGTAATTCCCGGCCGACTACAATTGAGAATCCGTTCTCGCAAACAAACAACACAATTCAACAAAGTCTAATTATCCAAAAACAATAAAAATGGCAGACGTAAAAGCCCTTGCTGATCAGCTCGTAAACCTCACCGTGAAAGAAGTGAAAGAACTTGCTGACATTCTTGAAAACGAATACGGTATTAAGCCCGCTGCTGCTGCAGTTGTTGCAGCTCCGGCCGGTGGTGCAGGTGCTCCTGCTGCCGCTGAGAAAACCGCTTTCGACGTAGTTCTCAAGAACGGTGGTGCTAACAAACTTCAGGTAGTGAAAGTAGTGAAAGACGCTACCGGTCTCGGCCTGAAAGAAGCTAAAGATCTCGTTGACGGTGCTCCCAAAGCAGTAAAAGAGGGCATCAGCAAAGAGGACGCAGAAGCGCTCAAGAAAGCACTTGTTGACGCAGGTGCTGAAGTGGAGGTGAAGTAATTCATCCCGGGCTTCAGCCTGCAATACGGGTTTAAGACCTGCGGCGTTTTCGCTTAGAAAACGCCCAGGTCTTTCCTCGTTTCAAGTTGCTTTAGCGTTTTTGTTCACTTAAAATATTATACATGGCCTTGGAAACCAGCAAAAAACAGCAACGCATCAACTTTGCCAAAAGCAAAGCACAGGTGGATTACCCGGATTTCCTTGAAATCCAGCTCAAGTCGTTTCAAGACTTCTTCCAGCTTGAAACAACCAGCGAAAACCGTCAGGACGAAGGACTCTTTAAAGTGTTCAGCGAGAACTTTCCGATTTCGGATGCCCGCAACAACTTCGTGCTTGAATTTCTTGATTATTTCGTAGATCCTCCGCGCTACTCCATCGACGAGTGTATTGAGCGCGGACTTACCTACAGTGTTCCGCTCAAAGCGAAACTCAAACTCTATTGCACCGATCCCGAACACGAAGATTTCGAAACCATCGTGCAGGACGTGTACCTGGGAACCATCCCGTACATGACCCCGCGCGCTACTTTCGTGATCAACGGTGCCGAACGTGTTATCGTTTCGCAGCTGCACCGCTCACCGGGCGTGTTTTTCGGCCAGAGCCGTCACGCAAACGGTACCAAGCTGTACAGCGCACGCGTAATTCCGTTCAAAGGTTCGTGGATTGAATTTGCCACGGACATCAACAACGTGATGTATGCGTACATCGACCGTAAGAAAAAGCTTCCGGTTACTACGCTGCTCCGTGCTATCGGTTACGAAACCGATAAACACATTCTCGAACTCTTCGACCTTGCCGACGAGGTGAAGGTGAGCAAAGCCGCCCTCAAAGCGGTGCTCGGCCGTAAACTGGCTGCGCGTGTGCTCAAAACCTGGGTTGAAGACTTTGTAGATGAAGATACCGGCGAAGTTGTGTCTATCGAGCGTAACGAGGTGATCATTGACCGCGAAACCGTTCTCGAAGCACAGCACATCGACCAGATTGTGGAAGCCAACGTGAAGTCGGTAATTCTGCACAAAGAAGACGGTGCAAATCTCGATTACACCATCATCTACAACACCCTTCAGAAAGATACATCCAACTCGGAGAAAGAAGCTGTGGAGCATATCTACCGCCAGCTTCGTAATGCCGAGCCGCCCGATGAAGAAACCGCCCGTGGTATCATCGACAAGCTCTTCTTCTCCGACAAACGTTACGACCTCGGCGAAGTGGGCCGCTACCGCCTCAACAAGAAGCTCAAGCAAACCACCTCGAACGAGACCCGCGTTCTCACCAAAGACGATATCATCCAGATCATCAAGTATTTGATTGAACTGATCAATTCCAAGGCCGATATTGATGATATCGATCACCTGTCGAACCGCCGCGTTCGTACGGTTGGTGAACAGCTTTACGCACAATTCGGTGTTGGTCTGGCCCGTATGGCCCGCACCATCCGTGAGCGCATGAACGTGCGCGACAACGAGGTGTTTACACCTACCGACCTGATTAACGCGAAAACACTTTCGTCGGTAATCAACTCGTTCTTCGGAACTAACCAGCTTTCGCAGTTCATGGACCAGACCAATCCGCTGGCCGAGATTACGCACAAGCGTCGTCTCTCGGCACTCGGGCCGGGTGGTCTCAGCCGCGAACGTGCCGGTTTCGAGGTGCGCGACGTACACTATACACACTACGGCCGCCTCTGCACCATCGAAACACCGGAAGGTCCGAACATTGGTCTTATTTCTTCGCTTTGCGTGTACGCTAAGATTAATAAGCTCGGCTTCATCGAAACACCTTACCACACAGTAACAGAAGGTAAGGCGGATATCGACAAGCCGGTTATTTATCTCTCGGCCGAAGAAGAAGACGCCAAAATGATCGCTCAGGCCAACATGACCCTCGACGAGAAAGGCAACTTCAAAGAAACACGCGTGCGTGCCCGCCTTGAAGGTGACTTCCCGGTGATCGAGCCTGAGAAGCTTTCGCTCATGGACGTAGCGCCGAACCAGATTGCTTCAATCGCGGCTTCGCTCATTCCGTTCCTTGAGCACGACGACGCCAACCGTGCGCTCATGGGTTCAAACATGCAGCGCCAGGCTGTTCCGCTGCTTCGTCCCGAAGCACCCATTGTGGGCACCGGTCTCGAAGGCCTCATTGCCCGCGATTCGCGTGTGCTTGCGGCTGCCGAAGGCGAAGGCGTGGTAGAGTTTGTGGATGCCAACGAAATCCACATCCGTTACAACCGCACCGACAACCAGCGTCTGGTTAGCTTCGACGACGATCTGAAAGTTTACAAACTCACCAAGTTCCGCAAAACCAACCAGAGCACCTGCATCAACATCAAACCGATGGTGCGTAAAGGTGATAAGGTGAAGCCCGGCCAGATTCTCTGCGAAGGCTACGCCACCAAGGATGCTGAACTTGCCCTCGGCCGTAACCTGAAAGTTGCTTTCATGCCCTGGAAAGGTTACAACTTCGAGGATGCTATCGTAATTAACGAACGCGTAGTACGCGACGACATCTTTACCTCGATTCACATCGACGAGTATGTGATGGAAGTGCGCGATACCAAACGCGGCCTTGAAGAACTTACGGCTGATATTCCGAACGTATCGGAAGAAGCGACCAAAGACCTCGACGAAACCGGCCTTATCCGCATTGGTGCCGAGGTAAAAGAAGGCGATATCCTTATCGGTAAAATCACCCCCAAAGGTGAAACCGATCCTTCGCCGGAAGAAAAGCTTCTCCGTGCCATCTTCGGTGATAAAGCAGGCGACGTGAAAGACGCTTCACTGAAAGTTCCGCCGTCAATCCGCGGTGTGGTAATCGACAAGAAGCTCTTCTCGCGTGCGATTAAAGACAAGAAGGCCAAAGCCGATGAGAAAACCCTGGTTGAGAAAATCGACAAGGAGCAGCTCATGGAAGAGGCCGGTCTGAAAGCCGTTCTCGTAGAGAAACTGAGTGCAATTCTGAATGGAAAAACTTCTGCCGGTGTGTTCAACAACCTCAAGGAAGAAGTGATTTCGAAAGGCACCAAGTTTACCCAGAAAGTGCTTGAGAAAGTTGATTTCCTGAATGTGGAGCCCACCAAGTGGACCGCAGAGAAGGAAACCAACGATCTGGTGCGTGCCGTACTGCACAACTACGGAATTCGTTTCAACGAAATCAGTGGTGAGTACAAGCGCCGCAAGTTTGCACTGCAGGTGGGCGACGAACTCCCGGCAGGCATTGTTCAGCTGGCCAAAGTATATATTGCCAAGAAGCGTAAGCTGAAAGTAGGTGATAAGATGGCCGGCCGTCACGGTAACAAGGGTATTGTAGCCCGTATTGTTCGTGACGAAGACATGCCGTTCCTCGAAGACGGAACACCGGTTGACATTGTACTCAACCCGCTGGGCGTACCTTCGCGTATGAACCTGGGTCAGATTTATGAAACCGTTCTTGGCTGGGCCGGACAGAAGCTGGGTCTGAAATTCTCGACTCCGATCTTCGACGGTGCAAGCATTGACGAGATCAATAAGTACACCGACGAGGCAGGCGTACCGCGCTACGGCCGTACCTTCCTGCACGATGGTGGAACCGGCGAGCGTTTTGACCAGCCGGCCACAGTGGGCATTATTTACATGCTCAAACTTGGTCACATGGTTGACGACAAGATGCACGCCCGTTCAATCGGACCGTACTCGCTCATTACCCAGCAGCCGTTGGGTGGTAAAGCGCAGTTTGGCGGACAGCGTTTCGGTGAGATGGAGGTGTGGGCACTCGAAGCATTCGGTGCAGCCAACATTCTGCAGGAAATCCTGACCATCAAATCAGACGACGTGGCCGGCCGTGCCAAAGCCTACGAAGCAATCGTGAAAGGCGAAAACATGCCGCCGGCAGGCATCCCCGAATCGTTCAACGTACTGTTGCACGAACTTCGCGGCCTTGCACTCAACGTTAGCCTCGATTAAAGGAACTTCTGATTCACGAACGAAAAACAAGCGATATGTCATTTCGCAAAGAAGTCAAAGTAAAGAGCAACTTCTCGCACATCACCATCAGTCTCGCCTCTCCCGAGTCGATTCTGGAGCGTTCGAGCGGAGAAGTGCTCAAGCCCGAAACCATCAACTACCGCACCTACAAGCCCGAACGCGACGGCCTGTTCTGCGAGCGTATTTTCGGGCCGGTGAAAGACTGGGAATGCCACTGCGGTAAATACAAACGTATCCGCTATAAAGGCATTACCTGCGACCGTTGCGGTGTGGAAGTGACCGAGAAAAAAGTGCGCCGCGAGCGCATGGGTCACATCAACCTTACCGTGCCGGTAGCGCATATCTGGTACTTCCGCTCACTGCCGAACAAAATCGGCTACCTGCTCGGACTGCCCACCAAGAAGCTCGATATGATTATCTATTACGAGCGTTATGTGGTGATTCAGCCCGGGGTAAAAGGGAAAGACGGAATCCAGTACATGGACTTCCTCACCGAAGAACAGTACCTCGAAATTCTCGAAACCCTGCCCAAAGAGAATCAGTATCTCGACGATACCGATCCCAACAAATTTGTGGCTAAAATGGGTGCCGAAGCCCTCTACGATCTGCTCCGCGGTATCAACCTCGATGAGCTTTCGTATGAACTCCGTCACAAAGCAAACACCGAAACCTCGCAGCAGCGTAAGAACGAAGCGCTCAAGCGCCTGCAGGTGGTAGAAGCTTTCCGTCAGGCCAACAAAGTGGTTGAAAACAACCCCGGCTGGATGATCATTAAAGTAGTTCCGGTGATTCCGCCCGAACTCCGTCCGCTCGTTCCGCTGGATGGTGGCCGTTTTGCTACGTCTGACCTTAACGACCTCTACCGTCGTGTAATCATTCGTAACAACCGTCTCAAGCGACTGATTGAGATCAAGGCTCCTGATGTAATTCTCCGTAACGAGAAACGTATGCTTCAGGAAGCGGTTGACTCACTCTTCGACAACAGCCGTAAATCGAACGCGGTGAAAACCGAATCGAACCGCGCACTGAAGTCACTGTCCGACTCACTGAAAGGTAAGCAGGGCCGTTTCCGTCAGAACCTGCTCGGTAAGCGTGTTGACTATTCAGCACGTTCGGTAATTGTGGTTGGTCCTGAGTTGAAACTTCACGAGTGCGGTTTGCCGAAAGAAATGGCGGCCGAGCTCTTCAAGCCGTTTATCATCCGCAAACTCATTGAGCGCGGAATCGTGAAAACGGTGAAGTCGGCCAAGAAAATTGTGGACCGCAAAGACGCCGTGGTTTGGGATATTCTCGAAAACGTACTGAAAGGCCACCCGGTGCTGCTTAACCGCGCCCCGACGCTGCACCGTCTCGGTATTCAGTCGTTCCAGCCCAAACTTA
The DNA here is from genome assembly GCA_020402865.1 of Bacteroidota bacterium. Lineage (NCBI taxonomy): Bacteria > Pseudomonadati > Bacteroidota > Bacteroidota bacterium. The sequence continues at coordinate 373,071 of JADBYT010000002.1, forward strand.
TTGAAGGAAAAGCTATCCAGCTGCACCCGCTCGTATGTACGGCTTTCAACGCCGACTTCGACGGTGACCAGATGGCTGTGCACGTGCCCCTGGGCAATGCCGCCATCCTCGAAGCGCAGGTGCTTATGCTTGCTTCGCACAACATCCTGAACCCTGCAAACGGTGCGCCTATCGCGGTTCCCTCGCAGGACATGGTACTTGGTCTGTACTACATGACCAAGGGCATGAAGACGGATGATAAGATCACGGTTAAAGGTCAGGGTCTGCGTTTCTACAATGCCGAAGAAGCAATTATCGCATACAACGAAGGCCGCGTTCACCTGAACGCCCACGTATATGTGAAGATTGACAACTACCGCGAAAAAGACGGAGACGGTACACTTTCAACCAAAGTGATCGAAACCACGCTTGGCCGTATCCTGTTCAACCAGGTGGTGCCGCGCGAAGTTGGTTATATCAACGAACTGCTCACCAAGAAATCGCTTCGCGACATTATCGGTTACGTATTGAAAGAAACCGGTATGGCTGCCACCTCGAAGTTCCTCGATGATATCAAGGAACTCGGATTTAAAGCAGCTTTCCGTGGTGGCCTTTCGTTCAACCTCGGCGATATTATTATCCCCGAAGAAAAGGAAACGCTTATTGCCAAAGCCCACGAAGAAGTGGAAGAAGTGATGAACAACTACAACATGGGTTTCATCACCAACAACGAGCGTTACAACCAGATCATCGACATCTGGACACACACCAACTCGAAAGTAACCAAGCGCGTACTCGATCAGCTTTCATCAGACCGTCAGGGATTCAACCCGGTTTACATGATGCTCGATTCAGGTGCCCGTGGTTCGAAAGAGCAGATCAAACAGCTCGGCGGTATGCGTGGTCTTATGGCCAAGCCGTCGAAAGCAGGTTCTGCCGGCGGCGAGATTATCGAAAACCCGGTACTCTCGAACTTTAAAGAAGGTCTGTCCATTCTTGAGTACTTCATCTCTACCCACGGTGCGCGTAAAGGTCTTGCCGATACCGCGCTGAAAACGGCTGACGCTGGTTACCTTACCCGTCGTCTGGTTGACGTAGCTCAGGACGTAATCATTACCGAAACCGACTGCGGCACACTTCGCGGGCTGGTGGCTACACCGCTCAAGAAGAACGAGGAAATCGTGGAATCACTCTACGACCGTATCCTTGGCCGTACCGCTGTACATGATGTATATGATCCGCAAAGCGGCGAACTCATCATTGCTGCCGGCGAACAGATTACCGAAGAGTTTGCCACACGTATCGACAACTCGGCCATTGAGTCGGTGGAGATCCGTTCGGTACTTACCTGCGAATCGAAGCTGGGTGTGTGTGCGAAGTGTTACGGACGTAACCTTGCCACCGGCCGCATGGTTCAGATGGGTGAAGCTGTAGGTGTAATCGCCGCGCAGTCTATCGGTGAGCCTGGTACACAGCTTACACTCCGTACCTTCCACGTAGGTGGTGTGGCCGGAGGTGCTGCTACCGCATCGAAACTCGAAGCCAAGTACGACGGTGTAATCGAAATCGACGAACTCCGCACCGTACGCCGCAAAACGGCCGAAGGCGACAGCGTTGACGTAGTAATCGGCCGTTCGGCTGAGATGCGTATCGTGGACGTGAATACCAACATTGTGCTTACCACCGGCAACATTCCGTACGGCGCCCAGCTGTATGTGAAAAACGGTGAAACGCTCAAGAAAGGTCAGCTCATTTGCGACTGGGATCCGTACAACGCCGTAATTGTATCTGACTTTGCGGGTACACTTCAGTTCGAGCACATTGAAGAAGGTGTAACCTTCCGCGAAGAGTCTGACGAACAGACAGGCTTCCGCGAGAAAGTAATCATCGAATCCAAAGACAAGACCAAGAACCCGTCTATCCGCATCATGAGCGGCGACGATATTCTGAAGACTTACAACATCCCGGTATCATCGCACATTGTGGTTGACGATGAGGCCAAAGTGGAAGCCGGCCAGATTCTGGTTAAGATTCCGCGCGCTGTAGGTAAATCAGGCGATATCACGGGTGGTCTGCCCCGCGTTACCGAATTGTTCGAAGCCCGTAACCCGTCGAACCCGGCGGTTGTATCGGAAATCGACGGTGTGGTATCGTTTGGCAAGATCAAGCGCGGTAACCGCGAGGTGCTTGTAGAATCGCGCACCGGCGAGCGTAAAACCTACCTCGTTCCGCTGTCGAAACACATCCTTGTACAGGAAAACGACTTTATCCGTGCAGGTGAAGCCCTTTCCGATGGTGCGATCAGCCCTGGCGATATCCTCGCCATCAAAGGCCCCACATCGGTACAGGAATATCTTGTAAACGAAGTACAGGAAGTATATCGCTTGCAGGGTGTAAAAATCAACGATAAGCACTTTGAGGTGATTGTTCGCCAGATGATGCGTAAAGTAGATATCGACGAGCCGGGTGATACCATGTTCCTCGAAACCCAGATTGTAAACAAAGCCGACTTCATGGAAGAGAACGATCGTCTCTACGGCAAGAAGGTAGTTGTTGATCCGGGCGATTCGCAGACCATGAAAGCCGGTCAGATCATCTCTGCACGCAAACTCCGCGACGAGAACTCCATGCTGAAGCGTAAAGACCTGAAACTGGTGGAAGCCCGCGATGCCGTGGCCGCTACCTCCAGCCAGATCCTGCAGGGTATTACCCGCGCCTCACTGCAAACCAACAGCTGGGTATCAGCCGCATCGTTCCAGGAAACAACCAAAGTACTGAACGAAGCCGCCGTAAACGGCAAGCAGGACACCCTGCTCGGTCTGAAGGAAAACGTGATCGTAGGTCACCTCATTCCTGCCGGTACCGGTTTGCGCAGCTACGAGAAACTCGTGGTTGGATCGAAAGACGAGTACGAAAAGCTTATGGCTGCCAAGAAAGAAGCCATCGGTTCAGAAATGTAACCGCAGAGCTTTCTCAAATTATCCGAAGCCCGTACAGCAGATGTACGGGCTTCGGTTTTAAATTACTGTGTTATTGCAGGTGCAGTCAATGCCGCGTACCTTTATCACAGCAAAAACAAAACACATGAACGAGCCCGAAAACAACCAGCAACTCAATATCGAACTCACCGAAGACGTAGCCGAAGGCATTTACTCCAACCTCGCCGTAATTACACACTCCAATTCCGAGTTTGTAATCGACTTCATTACCGTAATGCCCGGTGTGCCCAAAGCCCGCGTAAAATCGCGCATCATCCTCACACCGCAGCACGCCAAGCGACTGATGAAAGCGTTGAAGGAAAATGTAACGCGTTTTGAGGCGCTCAACGGCGCTATTGTGGATGCTGATTTTCCCGGCGCCAATGCATTCCCGATGAATTTCGGCGGGCCCAAGGGGCAGGCGTAAGGTGTGCCGGATGTGGTGTAAACTGAAATAGTAATATGCGTTTTTCCGCACTTCAGATTTTGCCGGTTGATTTGCTGGAGCCGTATAAGGATGGTTTCGATGGATCGGTGCAAAATTCGTGTGTTGGGGTTGGAATATGATTTGTTAAATTATTCATCGGCTTTGCTTTTTTGCGGATGATTGGGGATTCTGTTGCCGGATAAGTTTAAGTAATGGTAAGCTATAGAATAACCGAATTATACTATGATCACACGAATACAAATTAGGGAGTCGATCATTAAGAAAGAACTAGTACTTGATTGGTGGGGTAAATTAAATCATTTTTCTCCGGCGATATTTATATTAATAATTGGATTGATTTTTCTGTTTTTTGTATTAAAAGAATTAATAATAAATGGTTCTGTTAAGGAGATTGTTTTCAGAATTGTGATTGGTTGCTTTTGGATTGCTGTTAGTGTTTATATCTATTGTCTTCAAAAAAGACGATTGAAGTTAATAGAAGTGGATGTTGATTTGAGTATGGAAGAAAAGGATATGATAATTCAAAATGTAGCACAAGAGTTAGAGTGGTTGCCGGTTTTGATCGACAATAATGTAATTATTTGCAAAACATATCCCGGAGTATTATCCGGAAGTTGGGGAGAACAAATCACAATTTTATTCGAAGGGAACAAGATTTTCATAAATAGTATTTGCGATCCTGACAAACAAATGTCTTTGACTTCAAGAGGTCGAAACAGAAAGAATGTAAATCGACTGCTCGAAGAGTTACAAAAGGTATCGGACAATAAGTAGGAAGGTGGGATTAATAATTCAAACTGTGAACGCTACTCTTCCCTCCAACACATTTGTAATTAAATCAAGCTGCAAATTATCTTTACTGCTGGAAGTGCTATTCAAACGTGAACACAAGAAATAATCGACCCACAAAACAAGTAAATCATATGGACATCCTTGATAATGAAGAGCTACCAAGTATGAAAGGGGTTTTGGTTACCATTGGTACTATTATCATTGTGTTTGCAATTTTGAATTATTTTGATCAAAATAAGAAAGGCTATAAATTCACATCAGCCTACGTATATGATATTAGGTCTGGGCCTAGAATGAATAAAACAGTTTACTATACATTTATTGTTAACGGTTCTAGAATTGAAGCAGACATGATAGTTACAGGATCATACTCTAAAAATATCATCAATAATTCTGCCCCCATCTTAGTAGCGTATAGTCCTAATAACTTAAATGACAATTACCTATTAGTTGATCAGAATATGTATCATAAATTTGATTTGTCTCCACCTGATTCTGTAAAATGGATTTTTAAATAAGTTTATTTGAGGTAATGTTGGTTACGCTGTTGTGTTTAATCTGTGTGCCTTTCAGGCAGCCCAATCCACAAGACCTGCGGTAAAATCTGGTCATATTCAAAAAAGTACTTGGCTTAAACAAAATGCTAAAATTAGATTCAATCTATTGATTTTCAACAAATAATCCGGATGTTTAATTCACTCAAAACGGGATTATCCAGCCAGTCATGGTCGAAAGAAATTCCGACCAATTTCTTTTTATGTTTTAATCAGTAAGCGAAAATTTCTACACATTGTTCAACTATCATATCAACAGATAAGTTTCTTACTTCCATGTAAAATCTTCTTTAAATCAATCAACCACTTTACCAACTTTGCGAGGATGGTGTGCCCCAAACAGTATTAAATGAAACTGTTGTCAAAGCAAAATCAGATAATCAGTTTATTGTGTTTTATTGTAAATGAGCGAAAGATGCGATAAACGGACATGTGTACAAATGTGTCCCGAAAATGGTATTTTTTTACATATTTATGACGGGAAGATTTCAATACCTAACATTACATTATGAGCACATTACTCAAAGACCTTTATTCGCCCGCATTCTACCAGAGTTTCTCGAATATAGCCGGGCAATTCCTACCCGATTTTGACCGCAAGAAATTTACCAAAGCCATTTTTACCAAAGACTGGGAGCAGAAAGAACTGAAAAATCGTATGAAGCACAGCTCGGGTGTGCTGCATGAGTTTATGCCATCGGATTTTACAAAGGCCGCATCTGTACTTACGAAAATCGCCAAAGCAATAATTCAGGACAAAAGTATTGAACGCAGTTTTGCGTACATGTTTCTGCCCGATTACATTGAGCAATACGGCATAAACCATATTGACGCATCCATAAAAACAATGGAAGCAGTGACCGCACTTGCCAGTTGTGAATTTGCAGTGCGGCCTTTTCTCGCTGAATATGGCGATGAAATGTTTGCGCAGATGCTGGCGTGGAGCACACACAAAAATCATCATGTACGGCGATTGGCCAGCGAAGGCGCACGTCCGCGTTTGCCCTGGGGAATGGCTGTGCCCGGGCTCAAAGCCAATCCGCATCCGGTATTACCTATTCTCGAAAATCTGAAGACTGATTCATCTGAGTACGTGCGACGGAGTGTGGCCAATAATTTAAATGATATTGCCAAAGACCATCCGCAAATTGTGCTCTCCATTGCGAAAAAATGGAAAGGACTTGGAGCTGATACCGATGCCATTATTAAACACGGATGCCGCACCCTGCTTAAACAGGGCAATGCAGAGATACTAAAGCATTTTAAACTTGCGGATGATCCTGCACTCACCATATCAGACTTCAAAATACTAACGCCTGAAGTGAAAACCGGCGAATACCTTGATTTTACTTTTACCGTAAGCAATTCAAGCCGTAAAACGCAAACCATCCGATTGGAATACACGCTTTACTATTTAATGAAGAACGGACAATTTTCGAAAAAGGTTTTTAAGATTAGTGAGAAGTTGTATGCGGCCGGCAACTCAACCCATGTGCTGAAGAAGCATAGTTTCAGGGTAATTACTACACGGCAGTATTACACAGGATTGCATAAATTGGGTGTGATATTGAACGGGAAGGAGAAGGTGACGGGCGAGTTTATGTTGAGTGAATAGTCCCCGGATTGTTATTGCGTAAATAAAAAACGATGCGCGAAACTACATTCGCACATCGTTTGATTTATCTATTGATAATTACTGAGTGATAATGAGTTTTTCCTTCAATTCATTTCCATTTACCACGAGGTGTAATACATACTCGCCTGCTGGTAATGTTGAAATATCAAGAGTGAAAGTGCTGCTGCCTTGCGCCAGTTCCTTTTCGCCCTGAAGCACGGTGCGCATGCGCATGTCGTAAACCAAGTAGCGCGAAGTGGTGGCCTGTGCAAGTTCGTTTAGCGTAACATTTATTTCCTGTTTTGCCGGATTGGGGAAGATGTTGAGCTTCATGTTTCCGGTGAAATAAATTTTCTCTTCGCTGATTATTTCGTTTTGCTGATTGCGCACACGGTAAGTATTCCAGCCTGTGGCCGGGGCATTGTCTTTCCAGCCGCCTTTGTCGGAGCTTACTTCGGCAACAGTTACATAGGGCTGATCATTGGTGCTGCGCTCGATGAGAAGCATATCAGTGCCGGTGGCATTCCACGACATAAGCACGGCGTTTTCGGGCTGCAGGGTGCGTACCGAGAAATCGGAAGGCATACGCGGTGCCGGGGGCAGAACGAGTGTGCGGTTAAATGTATAGGTGGCAAGTACGGTTTCGCCGGAGTTGTTGGATGGTACACGGTAACCGGTAAATGTAATTGTGATGGAAGAGCCGCCGTTGTCGGTTACTTCCACAAGGCCGTATTGTCCGGTGGTTGAGCTGGGGTTGGGGAATGTGCCGCCTTCGCTGTATGTGCCGCCTTTGGTTGAACCGCTGTTGTTTATTGCGGCTGCCTGAAATACAGGATAATCATTAGGGTTGTTGTTCCCGGTCGAGAAATCGTGATTGGTGCCATTGTCGATAGCCAGCATGTGTGCATCGCCGCTGAGAATAAACATGTTTCTGATGTTGTTGTCGCGGAAGAAATTTGAAAGTTCTGCGCGTTCGGCTGTGAAACCGCCCCAGTTGTCGGTTTGATTACCGCCAAATGACACTCCGGTTACCCAGGCAATAATGAGGTTGTTGTTGCGCGCATAGAGACATTCGTTTTTGAACCAATTTTTTTGTGTAGTGCCCATCATGCTGGTTGAACCACGTTCTGAGCGAAGATCGCTGAGAATAAAATGTACACGGCCAATCGTAAACGACTGATAGATGGGTACGTCGCCAGATCCGGCAGCCAGCGAATAATGCGGCACATATTCCTGATAGGATAAACGCGCATTGGTGCGTCCAACTGATCCTGATCCGCTGTTATTTCCGCAGTAATCATGGTCGTCCCATACGTGAGCTAAAGGTGTTGATTTGAAAAAACTTGCAGAAGGAGCTTGCGAAAGCATATTCTGCTCGTAAGGCAGTCGATGTATATTGATATTTGTTGCAGAATTTGGATTGGCATAATGAATATCACCCGTTGAAACGTGAAACAACGGTGTTTTACTTTGCATACGTGTATAAGCCGGATGATTAGAATTTACGGCGCACGAACCAACAGTGAATTTGTACGAAAAAGCTCCTGAGGCCGGTGTGGTGAACTGACCTATATCGTCTGAAGAATTATCGGTAATGTTGTTCGACTGAACTGCATAGTAGTATGTTGTATTAGGTGTAAGCCCGGTTACAGTCATCTTTGCCATGAGGTTGTTTGTACTTGAAGCTGTGGCGGCGGGTGAGAGGACTGGATTCGACAAAGTTGAAGATGTGCTGACTACTAAGCGGCAAGTAGTTGAAGCACTAGTCATCTTAGCGACTACTACAGCTGATGAAGGCTGAACAGCACCGCTCCAGAGATACACCACCTCATTTGCAGAAGAACTGCTGTTACCTATGAGTCCGAGATCGAAACTGATGTCGGAACTGGTTGCATTGCGCTGATGAATTTCAACAGCTATTGTATTTGTACCTGTAACAAACTGGGTTGATGATAAATTGACAGTGGTGAAATTTGCACCGTCATCGCTGGCAGTTGTTGATGCCCAGGTGTTGAATGCAATTGTGCCTGTTGGCATATTGTTTCGATATACTTCAGTTCCGTTTACATAAACCACTACACCATCATCGCGTTTTACTTGCATGGTGTATCCGGTAAAAAGTGCCGCATTGGTAATGGAGAATGTTTTGCGGAAATAAGTAGTAGGAAAACGATTATTTGTAGGGCCGCCGTTAACTACGGTTGTTTCACCTCCATCGCCATACCCGAGTTCGGCATTGCCGCTTAACCAAGCTGCATCGCTAAAAGAGGTTGTGCGCCAGATTGTGCCTTGGTTGCTGCCATCGTCTTTGTACTTCCATGAAGAACCTGTTGAAATGAGTGTGGTTTGTGCAAAAGCAAACGAACTGATCAACAGTGCACCGAAAATAGTTTTTACTCGCATCTTTTTTTGATGCAAGAATATATGTTGTGTGTTAATTGTTTATGATTGAAGATTTGTCATTATGTTTAGTTTTACATAGAAAAGTAAACCCGGTTATTTTTTCAAATACTTATTTTTATTCGATGGTTAAATTTCGTTAAACCATTTCATCCGTTTCTCCAATATATTTTCTATTAGTTCTAAGCTTAAGTTGTCTTTGCTGCCGGTAAGCGTATGAGCCGGCAATTCGGGCAATTCGAATGTGCCGTTTTGCACCGCCATGCCGATTTCCTTATATGCATCGCGGAAAGGTACACCTTGTTGCGTAAGTGCATACAACGCATCCACTGTATAAACCGCTTTATACTTTTCATCGTTGAGTAAATGCTGTTTTACTTCGATGTGCGTAAACATGAGCGAGAGCATGCTGATGCATTGATTGATGGTGTCGAAAGCCGGGAATAGCAGTTGCTTTGTGAGCTGAAAATCGCGGTGATAGCCGGAGGGCATGCCGCAGGTGAGCAGTGCAAGTTGTTGCGGCACGGCCTGTAGTGCATTGCAGCGTGCGCGCACGAGTTCGAAGACATCCGGATTTTTCTTGTGCGGCATGAGGCTGCTGCCGGTAGTAAGTTCATCGGGAAAGCGGATGAAGCCGTAGTTGGTGCTCATAAACAGGCAGCAGTCGGCACTGAGGCGGCTGAGCGTGATGCCAACGGCGGCCAGTGCATCGGCGGCGGCGCGTTCGGTTTTACCGCGTGTGAGCTGTGCATTGATTACGTTTACATGCAAACCATCAAAGCCCAGCAGCTCTGCCGTGCGTTCGCGGTTTATCGGGAATGCCGAGCCATAGCCTGCACCTGCACCCAGCGGCGAAAGGCTGGCAAGTTCAAACGCGGCATTCAACGCAATAAGATCCTCGCTCAATGCTTCGGCCCAAGCGGCAAACCACAAGCCAAACGACGAAGGCATGGCCGCCTGAAAATGGGTATAGCCGGGCATACCCGCCTGTGCATGCGTGTGTGCAAGCTGCAAAAGCTGTGTGGCAAATGCGGCAATCTGCTCCGCCGTTTCGCCGAGCGCATGCCGCGTATAAAGGCAAATGCCGGTCATTACCTGATCGTTGCGCGAGCGTGCTGTGTGCAGTTTCTTGCCGGCTTCGCCATATTTCTCTGTAAGCCACATTTCCACAAACGAGTGGATGTCTTCGGCCCAATGCGGTAACGCAAAATCTGTTTGCTGAACAAGCGTGGCAAGTTCATGCAATCCTTTTTGTAAGGTATCAAACTCAACGCTATCAATCAGCCCGCATTCGTGCAGCATGGTGCAATGGGCCAGGGAGCCTTGTATATCAAACGGAGCCAGCCGTGCATCAATTGCGCGGTCGTCGCCTGCGGTGAAAGCTACAACAGCAGGATGCGCATCAGTAGTTTTCTGCCAGAGGCGTTGTGCGGTTTGGTTGGTGTGCATGTGCAAAAAGATTTTCGAGTAGTTGAATGTAGAAACGGATGCCGTTGTGCAATTCATCCACGCCAATGTATTCATTGGCCGTGTGCGAACGCGCCGAGTCGCCGGGGCCGCATTTGAGCGCAGGAAAAGGCATGAGTGCCTTGTCTGAAAGTGTGGGCGAGCCATAGCATTTACTGCCCAGTGTTATTCCGGCTTTCACCAGCGGATGCTCTGGTGAAATGAACGAGGAGCGAAGCCGCATTGAACGCGGATTGATTGTACTGCGTAACTCGCGCGAAAGGATGGCGATAATTTCTTCGTGTGTGTAATTTTCGGTTACACGTACATCAAGTGTAAATGTGCAGCTGCCGGGAACCACATTGTGCTGCGTACCTGCATGAATAATGGATGGTGTAATTTTTAAACTGCCCAGCCAGGGCGATTCTTTTTCAAATTGCAGATTGCGCAGGCGCAGCAAATCGTCAACGGCAATATCAATTGCATTTATCCCTTCGTTACGTGCGGCATGTCCGCTCACCCCTTTTGCCACACAGTCGAGTACAAGAAGCCCTTTTTCAGCTATAGCCAGTTGAAGTTGCGTGGGTTCGCCCACAATGGCACAATCAATTTCACCAAGTTGCGGAAGAATTGCAGTAAGTCCGTTCTCGCCCGAAATTTCTTCTTCGGCTGTTGCGGCAAGAATAAGATTGTAGGGTAAATTTTCGTGGGTATAATAATGGCAAAACGCTGCAGTTAGCGCACACAAGGAAGCCCCTGCATCGTTGCTGCCAAGACCATAAATTTTTCCGTTTTCTGTGGTAGCTTCAAATGGGTTAAACTGCCATCCGGCTGCAGGTTGTACAGTATCGAGGTGTGAGTTAAGCAGTAAAGCAGGGAGCGATGAATCAAATTCTTTCGGGTATGCAATTACATTGTTGTTTATACGAAAGGATGAAATTTTTGCGCGTAAGAGAAACGCTTGAAAAAAGTCGGCAGCGTCCTTTTCGCCTCTGCTGAATGAAGGAATGCTGATTAATCCGCAGAGCAATTCTTCCGCATCGCAATTTAATTTTTCAAGATTCATTTTTCTGAAACAATTTCAGTTGCCATTCTTTTTCCCGAAAGAATTTCACCCGATGAAACCGCATAACCTATATATACTTTTGATACACCTTCGGAAGCAGCATAAAATGCGGCTTTTAGCTTAGGCAGAATTCCAGAATGCAATTTCTTTTCTGCCTGCATTTCCTTTGCCAGCGAAGGCGAAAGTACAGGAACCAGAGTTGCATCATTTTCAGAATCTACGAGCACACCGGGTTTGGTAAATCCAAACAACAGTGTAGTTTCATGGTGTTTGCTTAACGCAGCTGCAATACATGCAGCCACTGTATCGGCATTGGTGTTGAGCAGTTGTGCATTCCCGTTGTGCGTAATAGCTGATACTACAGGTACAAGTTGCTGTTGTAATAAATTCATCAGTAATTTTACATTCACACCTTCCCATACCGCATCGCCCACAAAACCAAAATCAAGCGGATTCGGGTTCCGTTTTTCGGTGAGCAGCAAATTTCCGTCGGCTCCGCAAAGGCTTATTGCATTACAGTTTTTCGACTGAAGTTTTGTTGCAAGTGATTTGCCAATCCAGCCTGCATACATCATTACGGCTACACGCAGCGAGCCTTCGTCCGTAACACGCCGCCCGTCGATCATTGTAGTTTCGATGCCTATTTTTCCGGCAAGTGTGGTAGCGGCTTTTCCTCCGCCATGCACAAGAATTTTCATGCCATCAAGTGCCGCAAACTGATCGAGAAATGATTCGCAGCGTGTTTCATCTTCGGCAATTTCGCCGCCAATTTTTATTACATAAATCATACTTCAGATTCAGCTACAATTGCGTGTGATAAATTATTGACTGACGGTGTTTGCTGCAATAGTGAATAAAGCACAGCCTGCGCAGCAGGTACACGGTTTGCCGCTTGTGAGGTAATAAGCGATTGCGGACTTTCGATGAGCGAAGCAGGCAATTCTACATCACGCCGAACGGGAAGGCAGTGCATGAGATACGCATTGTTTGTGCGTTTTAGCTTGGCATCATTCAGCATCCAGTGTGCTTGCCCGGTGAGTGGCTGGCCGTAGTTTTTCCACGACGACCAGTTTTTTACATACACAAACTCTGCGCCTTCCAGTGCTTCTTCCTGCGAGTGTGTAAGCGTAGCCCCCGAAGTAAATTCAGGATTCAGTTCCATACCTTCGGGGCAGGCAATGTGTAAATCATATTCAGCCGCCAGCATCCATTCGGCAAACGAATTGGCCACAGCCTGAGGCAGTGCACGTATGTGCGGTGCCCAGGTGAGCACCACTTTGGGCTTTGCTGTTTTTTTATGCGTGTGTATCGTAAGCCAGTCAGAAAGGCTCTGCAGCGGATGCCGTGTAGCCGATTCGAGACTGATTACCGGAATACCGGCATGCCGCATAAACTGAAGCAGAATATGCTCACTGTCGTCAAGTTTTTTGTCACTGAGTGAAGGGAAGCAACGCACAGCCAGTATGTCGCAATACTGTCCGAGCACGGGTGCCGCATCGCGTATGTGCTCCACAGTGGAGCCGTTCATGATCACATCGTCGTTAAACTCCAGTGCCCAGCCTTCGCTGTTTGCATTTATTATCAGTGTATGCATGCCCAGCAGCTGGGCGGCTTTTTGTGTGCTTAACCTTGTGCGCAGACTTGGATTCATAAATACAAGTCCAACCGTTTTGCCTGCTCCCGCAGTAGCGTGAAGCAGCGGATGTGTGGCAAACTGCACGGCAAGATCAAGCAGCGCATCGTGGTTGTGTACATCCTGCACACAGGTAAAGTTTCTCATTAGCTGATTACTGGTGTTGATTGTTTAACTGAAGAAAGAGTGGCGCTGAGTGCTTTTACAAAATACGCAAGCTGTTTGCGGCTTACATTGAGCGGCGGCAGTAAACGGATTGTGTTTTTACATGCCGCCGAGCCGGTGAAAATCTGATACTCTTCAAGCAACACTGTGCGTGCCTTTGCACAAGGAAAATCAAGTTCAATGCCCAGCATCAGTCCGCGTCCGCGAATGCTTTTTATGCCTTGAATATCCTGCAACTGTTCAATCAGCCATTCTCCTTCTGAATTTGCATGTGCAATAAGGTTTTCATTTTGTAATACATCAAGCACAGCCATAGCAGCTACACAGGCCAGATAATTTCCGCCGAATGTAGTGCCCAACATACCGTGTTTGGCTTCAATTTCGGGCGCAATCAATACCGCACCAACCGGGAAACCATTGCCTAGTCCCTTTGCCATTGTCACCAGATCAGGACGAATGCCGCTTTGCTGAAAGGCAAAGAATGTTCCGCTGCGTCCTGCACCCGATTGAACTTCATCAAGAATAAGAAGTGCACCGTGTTTGCTGCAACAATCCCGCAGGTGTTGTAAAAAATCATCTGCCGGCACATGAATGCCGCTTACCCCCTGAATGCCTTCAATAATTACTGCACACACGGTATCATCAATTGCAGCTGTTGCCGCATCAAAATCATTCAGCGGCAGAAAGTTCACTTCATGATTGCTGTTTAACGGCGCTACAATTTTTGCATCATGTGTAGCTGCCACTGCGGCTGATGTTCGTCCGTGGAAAGCGCCCTGAAAGGCAATTATTTTTTTACGTCCGTTTACAAACGATGCAAGCTTCAGTGCGTTTTCATTGGCCTCGGCTCCTGAGTTGCAGAGAAAGAGGTTGAATTCATTCAGGCCGCTTACTTCTCCGAGACGTGCAGCCAGCTTTTCCTGCAAGGGGTTTTGCACGGCATTGGAGTAAAATCCAATTTTTTGCAACTGTGCACTAAGCTCCGCTACATAGTGCGGATGCGAATGCCCAATTGAAATTACGGCATGACCACCGTAAAGATCGAGATACTTCTTTCCGTTTGAAGCTGTGATTTCTGCACCCAGTGCATGCGCTGGCGTTACGGGCAAAAGCGGATATACGTCGAAAAGTTTCATGTTAGTATGCACTTGGTTTTAATTGAAGTCCGCTGTATTCGGGTAATCCGAAAAGCAGATTCATGTTTTGAACGGCTTGTCCTGATGCGCCTTTCAATAAATTGTCGATGACTGATGTAATGAGTATGCGGTTGTTTTTTACGCTTACATGGACTGCGCAGTAATTCGTATTTACAACCAGTTTCACGTCGGCCGGGAGGGCGATGTGTTTTGTGAAGTAATGTGTACGGTAGTAATTGCTGAACAACTCTTCTGCTTCAGTGATGCTGAGCGAAGTTTGTGTGTGTATTGAAGCCCATATGCCGCGTGTGAAATTTCCACGCTGCGGGATGAAATGAATTTCGCTGTTGAAGCCGGGCTGTACTTGTGCAAGTGAGCGGATAATTTCGGCTTCGTGCTGGTGCTCGAGCTCTTTGTAAGCGGAATGATTGGCGCTTCGCCAGGTGAAATGCACACCTGCCGCAAGCTGTTGTCCGGCTCCGGTTGATCCGGTTACTGCACTTATTTCTATCGGTGCATGCAACTGATCTGCGCCAGCCAGCGGCAGCAGTGCAAGCTGAATGGCTGTGGCAAAGCAGCCGGGGTTTGCAATGCGCATGGCGGCAGCAATCAGGTTGCGGTTTAGTTCCGGGAGTCCGTACACAAAACCGTTGCTGCCGTTGCGGAAATCGGCACTGAGGTCGATTATTCGTGTGTGTGATGCAATGTGTACACTGTTCATCCATTGCTGCGCTTTGCCATGTGGCAGGCAAAGAAACAGTACATCGCTTTCTACCTTTTCGGTTTGTGAAAAGTGCAGCGTGGATGCCCAGAATAAATCGTTGTGTACTTCGCTCACGGCTTTGCCGGCATGTGTGCTGCTGAGTGCAGTAATTTCACTCACTTCCGGATGCAGCAGCAGCAGGCGTATGAGTTCGCCACCAGTATAGCCGGAGGCTCCTGCAATAGTTACTGAAATTTTTCTGTTCATTGCACGGCCTCCTTATCGGTATGCAGTTTCATCCATGTTTTTACTGCATTGCCGTAAATGCGAGTGAATCCTTTTACATCATCGCCTGTCCAGCCATTGTTCATTTCGCCGTAACTGCTGCCTTGGGCCTGCATCAGATCTGCATTTGACTTTATCCCGTCTATCGTAAACCGATAGGGATGAAGTGTAATGAATACTTCGCCCGATACATGCTGCTGCGTACTCTCGAAAAATGCTTCGATGTTGCGCATGGCGGGCTCGAAATATTGCCCTTCGTGCAGCCATGTGCCATACCAGTGCGCCTGTTGCTCTTTAAGCATCAGCTGCCATTTTGTGAGCACATGTTTTTCGAGTGCGTGATGCGCTTTGATAATGAGCAGTGGTGCAGCTGCTTCAAATCCTACACGCCCTTTTATGCCAATAATGGTGTCGCCCGTGTGTATATCGCGGCCAATACCAAACGGAGCAGCAAGCGTGTGCAGTGTGGCTATTGCCTCAGCCGGCGGAAGCGATTGACCATTAATACTGCACAGTTCACCGGCACAAAAGCCAAGTGTAATTTTTTCAGGCAGTGTTTTGCTGCACGGCACAGGCCAGGCTTCTTCGGGTAAACTTTCGTGTGAAGTAAGCGTTTCGCGTCCGCCAACCGATGTACCCCAAAGCCCTTTGTTGATGGAGTATGCAGCTTTGGTAAAATCGAAATGAATACCCTTTTCGCTGAGCCAGTTTATTTCCTCCTCGCGCGAAAGTTTGAGGTCGCGTATGGGTGTAATGATTTTTGCATCAGGCAACAGCAGGTCGAAGATCAGATCAAAACGCACCTGATCGTTTCCTGCGCCGGTGCTTCCGTGCGCAATGGTGCTGAAGTTGTTTTGCTGCGCATATTCTGCCAGCAAAAAAGCCTGAGTCATACGCTCGGCGCTAACGGAAAGCGGATAGGTTCCGTTCTTCAGCACATTTCCATATACAAGGTGGCGAATTACTTTGTGGTAATAGGCCTGTATGCCGTTTATCCATGCAAAGCTGTTTACGCCAAGCAGGTGTGCGCGTTCTTCAATTTTCGCTTTTTCTTCAGCCGTAAATCCGCCGGTATCAATTGTTACGGCATGTACGTTCAGCCCTTTTTCATGTTTAAGCCAGGCTGCGCAAAAACTGGTGTCGAGTCCGCCGCTGAAAGCGAGCAGAACATTATCGTGCATATTCATGAAAATTGTTTTTCTGCGATGAAGCTTCGGTTTTACTTTGGCCGCGAAGCAGGATGTGTTGTTTAAACCGCATCCAGCGTTCGTAGAGTTTGCGTTGTTTTTTGAAGCGTGTAGCCGGACTTTCGGGAGGCGGTTGTTTTGCTTGCGATGGATCAAACAGCATGGCGGTGCATAAGCAGTTTTTTCTGTTTTTGCTTTGCAGTATTTCGTGGTTTACGCAGCTTCGGCAGCCTTTCCAGAACTCTTCATCGTCGGTAAGCTCGCTGTAGGTTACCGGTTCGTAGCCGAGTTCTGAATTTATTTTCATCACAGCGAGGCCCGTAGTGAGACCGAAAATTTTGGCGTCGGGATACTTTTTGCGCGATAGCTCAAATACCGCCTGCTTGATGCGTGTGGCTAGTCCGCCACGGCGGTGTGCGGGTACAACAATGAGTCCTGAATTGGCCACAAATTTTCCGTGGCTCCAGGTTTCAATGTAGCAAAAGCCGGCCCAGTTGCCATGTTGGTCGATGGCAATAATGGCTTTGCCTTCGAGCATTTTTCCCGCTATGTAATCGGGCGAGCGGCGTGCAATGCCTGTGCCTCTGGCTTTTGCCGAAGCTTCCATTTCGTCGCAGATGGCGGCAGCAAAATGTATATGGCTGCCGTCGGCTACGAGCACGGTGCAGTGATTCGTTTCCATCGGTTGCGGATAAAAGAATACGCAGTCCTGCTGTTGCCACAGGACAAAAAGTTGAATGCTGCCCGGTTTCAGGCAGTCAGCAACAGCGAGTAAAGTAAAAGGGGACTAAGCCGCGTGTATCGACTCAGATACGGTGGAAGTAGCATCGCCTGATGGCTGCGCTAACAACTGGTGCCAGATAAACAAAACTCACGCTACCCGCGGCGGGCGAGCGATGCAGCAACGACTGCAGAATTGTTTTGAAGGAAATTTTCATCGCAGCCTTTAAGGTGTGATGTGGGACAAGTTGTGAATTAGAAGGCGCAAATATTGAATTGTTTTCAGGATATATCCAAATGATTTCTCAAAAAAATAGAGAATAATTTTAGGAATCCAGCAATGGCGGCACTTTTAGTCGAGTGCTTTCCGGTTGAAAATAATGTAGCCGAAGTGGAAGAGGAGGCTGAATGGCTGCGGCTGGTTGTTGCTGTAATGATTAATACTGAAACTAACCGGTCCGAGCGGCGAATGCCAGACAAGAGCAGCCATTGCAATGTAATTAAAGTCATCTATGCTTATCGGAGCAGCATACGCGGCTGTATTGTCGGCTTGCTGAATGATGGCCTGATAAGGCATAAAGGCATAACCTTCGAGACGAATGTCGAGCGTTTTGCGCAACAGGAAAATACTTTTCAGACCAACAGCTGCGAACTGGTGTGCTCTGAACTGCGGAAGAAAATACGTGCGGCTTTCAGGTGTTGGCTGAAATTCAGGCGCACTAAGCATGGTTGCCGTATAATTGCTGAAGAACGGCTGTGAGGAGTACACCGCCTCGCCCATGAAGCCCAGTCGCCAGCGCCCGCGCTCTTTGAAATATGTATCGTATGTAACTCTGAACTGAATCCAGTTGTGAACGGTGCGGAAAGGTGTAGGAATTACAGCAGTGGTGCCCGGTATGTACAATTCCTCTCCCTGTATGAAGCGAGCGCGAAATGCAAAATAAGTTCCTTGAGAAGCATATTGCTTGCGGTTTAACGTATTGCGCTCATAAAAGATACGGGTAGAACCTACGGTAAAGTCGGTGCGGTCAACCGTATCAGCCGATGTAAAATCATCTGTTTGGTAATACAGATCGCGGTTAAACGACAGGCTTACGCCAATAACAAAGCGCCCTTTGTTGCGTACCGGAATACCAGCGTTTATTTCGCTCATCCGGTCGAGGTGGATAAGGTAAGCAGGCTTAGTATCTTCGAAAAATGCCGGGCTGCTTCGGAAGTAATCAAGACGGTTCCAGGTAAAACCTGGTTCGAGATAAATAAGCAACCGCGAGGGGAAATCAATACGTGCGGCAATGCGTGCCGAGCTGTAGAGTTTTCCGAAATATACATTGCCATACAAACTGGTTGACGGGTTGCCGAGAAAATTGTATTGCAAGCCGATGAAGCCCATATTAATCGGGCGATTGGAGAAGTTGCCGCCAAACTGTGTAAATAACTTGCGCTCCTTTTTTATCGTCAGACTTAAATCATAGTAGCCGCTGTTTTTATTGTAGGTAGCTTTCGGGAAAAGCTGCATTATTTTATCGTCGGCTGCAAGGCGCATGTAACCGGGCTTCAGCGCATCTATTGAAATGTATTCGCCCGGACGGCGGAGCAAACGGTTGATGTAAATACGCTGATTTTTTTTAAGGCCCGCCCCTTGAATTTCAATCCTGTCGAAAACAATGTTTGGTTTTTTGGCTTTGAAAATGGCGCGACGACGAGCAAGATCATTACTGTTACTTCGCCTATTTATCTGGATTTTTATTTCACTCATGCGGCGTTTCGTGGCCACATAACCGCTGTCAATTACCCGCTGCGCATCATCAAATTCAAAGAGTCCGATCCAGTCTGCATCAGGTTCTACCACAACGCCGTTTTCGCATTTCGGATCAAAATCGGTGCGGCTGGTGAGCATGGCGCGTATCTGCGAAACCAGATTATCTTCATCCGGATTCGGAAATGCTGTGGCCACATTGCTTCCCACAATAAAATCGGGGAAGAAATCAGTGTACATCACATTACTCGGGAAATTGTTGTACAGCCCGCCGTCGAAAAGCAGTTTGCCGTTTACGCGAATTGGTTTGAGATAAAAAGGATACGACATGGAGGCGCGTACTGATTCTCCAAGATCACCGTTGCGGAATACAACCGATTGTTTCGAGGCAATATCAGAAGCCACGCAGCGGAACGGAATAAACAAACTGTCGAAGTTGCCTCCTGATGCAGCCGTAGCGCCCGCTGTCATTTGCATCAGCCCGAAATCAATTTGTACCGGCGAAATTACGTTTGTAGGTAAACTGGTGGAAAGCGTAGTGTCCACAGAAAGTTTGAACGTAATCCACGAGGCATTATCGTCTTTGCGTTTGAAGTAAAAAATATCGTCGGCTTTAATTGTGCCCGTGGCCCAGTTGCGGAAATCTTCGGTTAAAATCAGTGCTTCAATTTCTGCCGGCGAATAACCAATCGAGTAGAGGCAACCCACCAGTGCACCCATTGAAGTGCCGCAGATATAATCAATCGGAATACTGTCTTCTTCAAGCGCCTTGAGTACCCCGATATGCGCCAGCCCCGATGCGCCTCCGCCACTCAGTACCACTCCCACTTTCTCGTTTTGCGCAGCAAGAAACTGCTGGCACATCAATGCTAACAAAACAAAACAAATACGCAACTGGCTGAACATAGGGTTAAAGATAATGAATGTTGGGCGGCTAATTTTAAGCTGATGTTAAGGCCGGATAAGTTCCCTGAAATAAGCAGGCGCCAGCCGCAGCCGAGAACCATACCACGAAAAAAGTTCTCCGTCAACAAGTTTTATTTCGGCGTGCGGGCAAATTGCGTGTAATTCGGCAATGTGCGCTTCTTTAAACGGGTAAGGCTCAGACGAAAGCAAGAGCACTTCAGGATTTGCGGCTTGCAGCATTTCGGCAGTTACTTCGGGGTACCGCGAATGACTGTTGGCAAATACATTTTTCAGGCTGCAATAGTTCAGCATTTCATCAATAAACGTGTGTTGTCCGGCTACCATCCACGGATTTCGCCAAATAAAATAAGCCACGCGCCGGGTGTTGGGGTGATTATTTTCCAGCATTGAAAATCCGTTCCGAATTTCGAGTCTTAATTCCTCCGCCTGCGTGGTTCGCTGCGTAATTTGCCCGATTGAGCTAATCATGCGCAATGCATCAGCGAGTCCGTAAATGTCACTCATCCACACCGGATAAAGCTGCATGAGCTGTTCCATCTGCACTTTATCATTTTCCTCTTTGTTGCCGATAATCAGATCGGGTTTCAAGGCGGCAATTTTTTTAAAGTCGTACTGCTTGGTGCCGCCCACACGAGGCTTGTTTCTGAACCAGTGTTCGGGATGAATGCAGAATTTTGTAATGCCCGCAACTTCTTCATCCAATCCGAGGTGTGCGAGCAGTTCGGTTTGAGAGGGTACGAGTGAAATGATACGACGGGGGCGCTGCATCAGTGTGATGCTGCGCCCCATCATATCGGTTATTGTAGCCGGAAATTCCATGGCTTACACCATTGCACGCATAATGTCGTGGCGGGTGATAATGTAGGTATTGTCGGTTTTAAAATCGCGCACAAGTACAGCGGGATTCTCGGCGGTAATCATGCCAGAGAGCGATTCAACCGGGGTGGAGCTGTCCACAAACGGAAACGCAGGCTGCATGAGTTGGTCGAGTGTAAGCTGCTTGGCTTCGGGGCCTTGCATGAGTTTATTTACCACGATTTGCTCGCTGAGTGAGCCCACGATGCGGCCGCCGTCGGTTACCGGAATCTGCGAGTAGTCGTTGGCGCTCATAATTTTTGCCGCCGTTTCAAGCGTATCACTTACTGAAAGCGTTTGCAGCGGCGCCGATTTTACTGCGGCCACAAGGTCGTTTGCCGTCATGCCGGTGCGGTCAAGATATCCTTTCTCGCGCATCCAGTCGTCGTTAAACATTTTACCCAGGTAGCGTGTGCCATGATCGTGGAAAATAACCACTACCACATCACCCTCTTTAAAATTGTGTGCAAGCTGCAAAAGTCCGGCCATAGCCGAACCGGCAGAGTTACCTGCAAAAATGCCTTCCTCGCGCGAAATACGGCGGGTCATCACTGCCGCATCTTTATCGGTTACTTTTTCGAACTGATCAATCAGATCAAAGTTTACATTTTGCGGCAGAAAATCTTCACCAATGCCTTCGGTTACATACGGGTAAATTTCATTTTTATCGAAAATGCCCGTTTCCTTGTATTTCTTAAACACGGATCCGTAGGTATCAATGCCCCAGATTTTGATGTCCGGATTTTTTTCTTTCAGGTATTTTGCCGTGCCGCAAATGGTGCCGCCGGTGCCCACGCCTACTACAAGGTGCGTGATTTTACCTTCGGTTTGTTCCCAGAGTTCGGGGCCGGTACTTTCGTAGTGCGCCTGTGCATTTGAGGGATTGTCGTACTGGTTGGGTTTCCAGGAGTTTGGTACTTCGCGTTCGAGGCGCGATGACACGGAGTAGTAAGAGCGCGGATCTTCAGGGTCAACGTTTGTGGGGCATACAATTACTTCGGCACCAAAGGCTTTCAGCGCATCTACTTTTTCTTTCGATTGTTTATCGGTAGTGGTGAAAATACATTTGTAGCCTTTAATAATGGCTGCAATAGCCAGGCCCATGCCGGTGTTGCCCGAAGTGCCTTCGATAATGGTTCCGCCGGGTTTCAGGCGGCCGTCGCGTTCGGCATCTTCAATCATTTTCAAAGCCATACGGTCTTTGATGGAGTTGCCGGGGTTGAATGTTTCAACTTTGGCATACACTTTAGCCGCAGTGGCGTTTTTGGTAATGTTGTTGATGCGTACCAGAGGTGTTTTACCTATGGTTTGAAGAATGTTTTCGAAAACAAGTTTTTCGGGTGTCACAGTTTGGCAGGTTTTGGAACGGGGCAAAGGTAAGGTTTTAGCCCCGGTGTTTAAGTTGTTTTCCTGCTCTTTTCATAATCCTAATCTGGCCATCCGAGTTTCAATTAATTCGGCAAACTGTTGTTGCATGGGGGGGCTTAGGAAACTCCGGCTTATACATTCCAGCCATGCGTTTTTTGCACGGCTCATTTTTTCGAATATGTTTTCCTGTTGTTTGATGTTTAGTTGTGCGTTGTGGAATGCCGCTTCAAAGTCGCTTCGTTTTAGTTTTGTTTTCCGCGCATTTAGTGTGAGCGCCGTTTCTTCCTTATCATCAGGATTCACAAGCGTGGTGGCCACAAGATCGTATGCGGGCGACAGCACAAATTCTCCTCCTTTGCGTTGCAGCAGCGAAAAATTTTTCAGGTGCATATCGGCATTGCCTGTGAGAAAGCTAAACAACACAATCTCATAGAAATTCACAATGTCAAGTCCGGGCTGAGCCGAGTATTTATTTATTGCTTTTGCAATCTGTTCGTAAGAGCCTCTGTATTTATGCTCGGTTAAACGTTCGGTGAGCTGGCACATGTCTTCCATGTGTACCGTTTCTTTTTTGCTTCTGTCCACACGTTTTGTAATGTAACTGAGTTCACCCGATTGCAGGCGAATCAAACAATGCGGTACGGTAATTATTCCTGCAATTTCGGCAAGGTGCATGGTTACATCTTCCACCTCGGGCAGTTGCGGATAATATTGCGCAGGTGGTTTCAGAATATAATTCCCCCACAAACCCACCAATGTGAGTTTTCGCACGCCTGTTTCGCTTTTGCCGATATTGAGCGATAGTTTGGGCTGCACACCGGTTACGGTAATCTGGCTTTTGATAATTTCTTCGGCTAATTGCTGCATATCCTCTGCCGAGTATTCAAGCTGCGGCGGAATTTCTGTGCCGAACATTTTCTTGCTGCACCGCGCATGAAAATCGGTTTCGCCATTTTCTAACAACTGATAACAATACAAACATTTACGCATTGCCTGCAGTTGTTAATGGGTGAACGGAAACTGCACCAATACAATCCTTGCAGCAGGCCAGCAACAAGCCCATTCTGTCGCGCGGATTGAGTTTCCAGTTTTTTTCGGCAATATCCAGTAACCATCCTTCAGGAATCAGTCCATCGAAAAAAGGGAAAAGTATATTGCTGTTAAATGCTGCTTTTTGAAGCGGAAGTGTTTTGCTTATTGGCACAGCCGAATCGGAGAGGAGGTAGTTTTGGTCGTACACAAACAGGTATCCGTTCTCATCTTCGGTGAGAATTCCTGCGCGCTTATCGCCAAATTTTATTTCGGCCTGCCTCATGCTAATCTTCGTTTCCGGTATTGTCTGCTTTTACTGCACCTAATTTCAAACCAAACAAACTGAGCACCTGATTGATCTTGTCTAATCTCAGCGTTTCTTTGCCCTGCTCCAGATCGCGGATAAAACGCAGCCCTACACCGGCTTTTTTCGCCAGTGCTTCCTGTGTGAGTTTTGCAGCCTTTCGGTGCTGTTTCGTGAGCGCTCCTAAATTCATGTTATACCTGATCGGGTATAAAAATAGTAAAAATTATTCGTATTATACCTGATCGGGTGTAATATTTTCTATAATCCCTTAAACTATACCTGAAAGGGTATAATTTAGTTAAATTCCGTTCTAATTATACCTGAACAGGTATAGTTTTATACGTGCGGGATCATGAAACTGCGTCGCATGATTTATTACCACAAACAGGTAAACGTATGCGAAACGGAAGTATAAAATCAGCTGAAACGAATGGCTTTTACCGGCGAAATACGGCTTACTACCAGCGCCGGAAGCAGCAGCGCCACCTGGCACAGTACAAAAGTAGCGGCGTTCACGGCCAGCACCTGCCACCATTCAATATATATGGGTACAGCACTGAGGTAGTAGGAGGCTTCGTCGAGTTTGGCAATGCCGAATTGCTTTTGAAGCAGGCAGAGTCCGAGCCCGAGCACATTGCCAATGAGTATGCCCCAGCCAATGAGCCGCGAAGCGTGCATCAGAAACACGCGCATAATCTGTTTGTCGGCCGCACCCATGGCTTTTAATATTCCAATCATTTGTGTGCGGTCGAGAATAAGAATGAGCAGCGCGGAGATCATGTTAATCATGCTCACAAACAGCATGAGGGCAATAATGATAAGTGCATTTACATCAAGCACATCCAGCCACGAAAAAATCTGGGGCGTGAGTTCGCGGATACTCTCGGCATATAAATTTACATCTATTTCTGTGCGTACCTGTTCGGCGGTGGCTTCAAGCTGGTTGAAATCATTTACAAGTACTTCAAAGCCGGCTACTGCATTTCGGCTCCAGTTGTTGAGTTTTTGTACCTGACGAATGTCGCAAAGGATAAAGCGATCATCGAATCCGTCGGTTAATCCGGTTTCGTAAATGCCTGCCACAGTAAACGCGCGTTGGCGTGTGGCATTCTCGCGCAGGAAATACATTCGGAATTTGTCGCCTGTATTCAGTTTCAGCTTGTTGGCAATTACGCGCGAAATGAGCACTTCTGTAGATGTCGAATCAGCCTGTGCAGGCAGCGAAAGCAGGCGGCCTTCACGCAGGTTCTGGCTAAAAAAGCTCCAGTCGAAATCGCGGTCAATGCCTTTCAGTACCACGCCCGAAAGCTGATCACCTGCTTTAACAAGCCCTGCCTTGGTGGCATACACCTGAATATGGCGTATGTTAGGCTGCTGCTTCAGGGCTTCCACGCTGGGCTGAAAACGGTTCAGCGAGTCGGCCTCCAGCGATTCATTGCTGTCGTAGCCGGTAATCTGAATGTGTGAGCCAAAGCCGATTACCTTTTTTCGGATTTCGCCCTGAAAGCCATTCATCACCGCCAGCGCCAGAAGCATTACCGCCAGTCCTACAGCAATACCGCCTACCGCTACGCGCACAATAGGCCGCGAAATGCGGCCTGAGGCAGCAGCCTGAGAGGTCATGCGTTTGGAAATAAGCCGTTCAAAAAGCCAGCGTTCTGCCATACGCGGGTAAAAATACGGTTTATCGGTGCAGAACGACGTGGGCAGGTTGCACGATTCTTGCTACTTTTCGCCATGCAAATGCGTGTACCTTTTTCGCTTTTCCTGATAATGCTCTTTATTCCTGCTGTTTATCAGGCCC
The DNA here is from genome assembly GCA_020402865.1 of Bacteroidota bacterium. NCBI lineage: Bacteria > Pseudomonadati > Bacteroidota > Bacteroidota bacterium. The sequence goes on from JADBYT010000002.1 coordinate 398,227, forward strand.
AGATTACCATATTAAGTAAGCTCAACGTCGAAAAAACAGATGCCGATATACGTAACGGCGCCGAACGTGTGGAAGTATGGAAACCGCTGCTTGAAGGCAAGTCTGTAGCCATTGTAGCCAATCATACTGCACTCATCGGGCAAACCCATTTGCTTGATACCATGCTTCGCAGCGGTATTCGTGTAAAAAAAATCTTTGCACCTGAACACGGTTTCCGGGGCATGGCGGCCAACGGCGAAAAAGTAGCCTCCACTAAAGATGCCAAAACCGGACTGCCCGTTATTTCGCTCTACGGCGAGCATAAAAAGCCTACTGCCAAAGACCTCAAAGGCATTGATATTGTGGTGTTTGATATTCAGGATGTAGGGGTGCGCTTTTACACGTACATTTCTACGCTCACGTATGTAATGGAAGCCTGCGCGGAGCAAAAGAAGAAACTGCTTGTGCTCGACAGGCCCAATCCGAACGGGTATTATGTGGACGGGCCGGTGCTTCAGCCCGAGTATAAATCGTTTGTGGGCTTGCATCCGGTGCCGGTTGTGCATGGTATGACTGTGGCCGAGTATGCCCGCATGGTGAACGGAGAAGGCTGGCTGGCCGGGGGCGTGAAGTGCGACCTGAGCTGGGTGAGTTGTGAAGGATATTCGCATACCGACTGGTATCAGCTGCCCGTGGCTCCTTCGCCCAACTTGCCCAATATGACTGCCGTGTACCTTTATCCTTCACTCTGTTTTTTCGAAGGAACGGTAATGAGTGTGGGGCGGGGAACTGATTTCCCGTTTCAGGTAATCGGGCATCCCGATCTGAAGCAGGCGCCGTTTACGTTTACCCCTTCACCCCGCACGGGCGCACCCAATCCGCTTTACAACGGCCAGCTCTGTCACGGCCATGATCTGCGCGATTTTGCAATGATGTATGTGCGTGATTACCATAAACTCTATTTATTCTGGCTTATGGGAGCTTACAAAGACATGCCAGACAAGGAAAACTTCTTCAATCCGTTTTTTGAAAAACTGGCCGGCACACCAACATTTCGGCAGCAAATTAGTGCAGGAATGAGTGAAATGGACATCCGTAAAATTTGGGAGCCTGATCTGGTGAAGTATAAATCGGTCAGGAAAAAATACCTGCTTTACAAGGATTTTGAATGAGCCGGAACTAAGGGCTGGTATTGCCTGAGTTTAAAAACACTAAATTTGCGCCAGCAAACATTAGCCTAACCAAAATTACCTTAGAATGAAAAGAACCCTTACCCTACTGGGTTGTCTTGCGGCAACCCTGTCACTGAATGCGCAAATTATTTTTCAGGAAGATTTTGATGGTATTGGCGGACCCACAGCGGGTGGTGCCGGTACCTATACTTTTCCTGCCGGATGGTTGTTGCGGAATGTAGATAACCTTGCTCCTGATGCGCAGGTAAGCTATGTAAACGATGCCTGGGAACGCCGCGAAGATTTTGCCAATAACGTGGCTGATTCAGCAGCATTCAGCACATCATGGACAAGCCCTGTAGGCATAGCCAACGACTGGATGTGGACACCGCTGATCGGGCCGCTTCCTGCAAACTGTATCCTTAAATGGAACGCAATTACCTATGACCCGCTTTATCCCGACGGATATGAAGTGCGTATTATGACTGCCGCACAGGGACCTCCCACGGGCAGCAATGGTGTAATCGGTAATCAGATTACAAATTCAACCAGCATTTTCAGCATTGCAGCCGAAAACACCACCTGGACAGCCCGTCAGGTAAGTCTTGCGGCTTATGCAGGACAGTCGGTGTACATTGCAATCCGCAACAACAGCAACAATATGTTCGTGTTGCTTATTGATGATGTAACTGTAGAAGTACAGGTAAATCATGATGCAGAAGTAACCGTGGTGGATACGGTATCGGCTTACACGCAGGTGCCGCTTTCGCAGGTTACAGCGATGCCTCTGGTGGCCAATATCCGCAACAATGGTTTGCAGGCTGTAACCAATGTGCGCCTCAAAGTTGATGTGCTCAACAGCAGCAACACTGTAGTTTATACTACAACAAGTGCACCTCAGGCCTCGCTTGCTGCCGGTGGTGTGGCTACCTTCAACGCCGGGTCATTTACTCCTTCGGCCAACGAAGACTATGTGTTCCGTTTCAATTCACTCATTAACGAAGCCGACCAGATTGCAGGTAACGATACCGACTTCTGGGCATTCAGTGTGTTTGTAAACGATTCGGTATATGCGCGTGATAATAGTACTGTAATCGGCGGACTTGGTATTGGTGCCGGAAACGGCGGTTATCTGGGGCAGAGCTTTACTGTAAATACTACAACAGTACTTACTTCGGTTACGTCATATGTAACAGCCGGTTACACGGGTCGCCCGTATGCACAGGTAATCTGGAGCACATTGCCCAACGGTACACCCAACACGATTATTGGCGGCACCGATACCATTACCTATCCCGACGACAGTGCCCGTGTTTACACAATTGACATGGCCGCCGATCTGGTGCTTAATCCGGGCACCTATGTGGTTACAGCCATTGAGTTCAGCGGCGACAGTACGGTTCAGCTTGGTCAGACTGCAGATATATTTACCAACCGCACAGTTTGGGTAAACTGGCCCACCACACCGCTTGGTGGCTGGGGTAATGTAGAAGCATTCGGCAGTCAGTTTGCACGTACACTTGTGCTGCGTCCCAACTTCGGCCCCAACTGCATTATCAGTCCGCCTGCCGCATCTGCAAACAACAATACGCTTGCATCATGTGGCGGCTGCAACGATGGTGAAGCTACTGCTTCGGTAAGCGGTGGCGCTGCTCCGTTTACCTACCTGTGGAGCAACGGCGATACCGGCATGGTAGCCGACAGCCTGCTGCCCGGCACTTACACTGTAACCATTACCGATGCCAACGGCTGTTCAGACACCGCTTCGGTTCTTGTAAACTTTACCACGGGTATCACCGAAGCTGCTGTAAATGGTATTCAAGTATATCCGAACCCCAGCAATGGCGAGTTTGCACTCGTGTATAATTTTGCCGGTGCAACGGATGCAACCATCACCATTACCAACGTGCTTGGCGAAACCGTATTCAGTGCACAGGAGCAGGGAATGCTGAAAGGCAGCTATCCTGTTTCGCTCAAAGGTTATGCGGCCGGCGCTTATCTGGTGCGTGTGGTAACAGCCACAGGCGTTCAGGTTGTTCCGGTTCAGGTGCAGTAAGCGACTTTATCCTATTTTTCACGGCGCGGCTGCAGTTTACTGCAGCCGCGCCGTTGTTTAAACCTTTGCCCCGCTGCGTCGTTTAACAAATTCAACCAGAAAGTTGTAATTTGCCTGGCACATGAAAAAAACGCTTCTCCTCCTTGCGCTTCTTACGTCGGTATTCACCTATGCGCAGGCCCCCACCTGGGCAAATGATGTGGCGCCCATCTTCTACAACAACTGCACGCGCTGTCACAACCCAAGTGGCATTGCCCCGTTTTCGCTCATGAGCTATGCCGATGCGATGCAGGTTACGCAAAGCATCCGCGCTTCGGTGCAAAGCCGCAATATGCCGCCCTGGCCGCCCGATCCGGCTTATCAGCGTTTCACGCACGAACGCCTGCTTACCACGCAGGAAATACAAACCATTGTAAACTGGGTCGATAGCGGCTCGGTGTCTGGCAATCTTTCACAGGCGCCCACGCCTCCGGTTTATACCGGCATTTCGCAAATGCCCAATCCCGATATGGTTTCGCAAATGCCACTCTACACCGTAAACGCCTCGGCCGATTTGTACCGCTGCTTTGTAATGCCCTCGGGGCTTACAAACGATGAGTTTGTGACAAAAGTGGAAGTACTGCCCGGCAACCGGAGTATTGTGCATCACGCACTTATTTATCAGGATGTAGCCAATACCTGTGTCAATCTCGATAATGCCGATCCCGGCCCGGGATACACCAGTTTTGGCGGTGTAGGCTCGTTTACGGCTACGCTTGTGTTTGGCTGGGTGCCCGGACAGGAAATGTATGAACTGCCGCCCAACATGGGCATTCGCCTGCTGGCCAATACCAATATCATTATGCAGATTCATTACCCTGCCGGCACATTCAACCAGCTCGACAGTACACAGGTACGATTTACTTTCGCAAACGGTACAGTGCGCGATGTGACACTCAACCCGGTGCTCAACTACTGGTCCACACTAACCAACGGTCCGATTAACATTCCTGCAAACGCCACACGCACCTATCATGCACAATATGCCGTAAATGGCGATGTAACTTTGCTTACCGTGGCTCCGCACATGCACCTGATTGGCCGCACCGTAAAATCATACGCCATTGACCCCAACGGCGATACCATTCCGTTTATCGACATTCCCGACTGGAATTTTCACTGGCAGGGCTTTTACAATTTCAGGCAACTGATTCGTGTTCCTGCCGGCAGCGTAGTGCATGCCGATGCGTTTTACGACAACACCAGCAATAATCCGTGGAACCCCAGCTCGCCGCCACAGCAGGTAACTGCCGGTGAAGCCACAAACGACGAAATGCTGGTAGTGTATTTTGCCTACATGCCCTATCAGCCGGGCGATGAAAATATTATTGTCGATTCAGCGGTGCTGGCAGGTACTGATCCGCCTCCGGCTATTGCTACGGTAGTACAATCGCCGCAGTTGTATGCGCCTTATCCGGTGCCTGCAAACGGCCCGGTAAACTTTTCGTTCTTCATCCCGCAGGCAGGGCGTACCACGCTCGAAATTGTGGATGCACTGGGAAGAACCGTTGCTGTGGTAAAACAAGGTGAACTTGCTGCCGGACATCATCAGGTTAATTATGATTTAACGGCACTTGCTTCGGGGAACTATTTTGTGAGGTTGCAGCAAGGAGAGGCTGTCAGAACAAAGCCACTTATAAAGAATTAATCAGATTTTTTCAGTTAATAAAGAAGGCGAATCAGAATGATTCGCCTTCTTTATGTGAATTGTTTTAATTGTTTATTGTGATGATTTTCTAAATTCAATCAAAGAAATTCCGGCCACAATAAAAAACTCCCCCACAAAATAAAGCATTCCCCAACCCGTAATTCCCGGTTGAAAAAACAGCATCCACACATTCACCACAATTACATACAACAAATTAGCTGACGCAATTATTCGCATCAATAAACGCCAGGATGCAGGGAAGCGCAGATAACACACAAACGAATACACGGCATACAATGCAGGTGCAATGGCAAGCAGATAAAGTGTTTGTGCGGGTACGCCAAAAAATGTTTCGAATTGTGCAAGCACAACACCGGTAAGTAAGGCTGTGACAAGTGCGCCAAGGCTGTCGGCAAGAAATAGTTTTTGGGGATTGATTTTATGCAGGATTGTTTGCATTGGAGACATATGAGTAGATTTCAGATGTGTTTACAGACTGCATAGTTGCAAAAAAAAGGCCGCCTAATGGCAGCCTTTCGGGTTAGTTTGTTCGTCCGGGATACACTTTTAATGCGGCATCCAGGCATTCCATCGCATTCTTTAAATCGTCTAAATTTAGTACGTATGCAAGGCGTACTTCATTCGTACCTGCGCCCGGTGTGGAGTAGAATCCGGTGGCGGGTGCCAGCATTACCGTCTGGCCGTTGTGGTTGAATGATTCGAGCAGCCACTGACAGAATTTATCGGCATTGTCAATGGGCAGGCGGGCAATGCAGTAGAATGCGCCGCTGGGATTGGGACAAAACACGCCTTCCATTTTGTTCAACGCTTCGATGAGGAAGTTGCGGCGGGCGGTGTAGTCGGCCTTTACTTCATCGAAGTAAGATTGCGGTGTGTCGAGTGCCGCTTCGGCGCCAATCTGTCCGAATGTGGGCGGGCTAAGGCGTGCCTGAGCAAATTTCAGTGCGCCGGCCATTACGTCTTTATTCTTCGAAATCAATGCACCGATGCGTGCGCCGCAGGCACTGTAACGTTTTGAAATGGAGTCGAGCAATACAATGTTGTTATCGGCTCCGCTGAGGTGCATTACCGATACGTATTGTTTACCGTCGTAGCAGAACTCGCGGTAAACCTCGTCGCTGAGCAGGAAAAGATCGTGTTTGAGCACAAGTTCCTTGAGGGCTTCGAGTTCTTCGCGGGTGTAAAGGTATCCGGTAGGATTGCCCGGATTGCAAATCATGATGCCCTTGGTTTTGGGCGTTACTAATTTTTCGAATTCGGAAATGGGCGGAAGCGCAAAGCCGTTTTCAATGCTTGAGCGTATAGGCTTCACCACCACATCGGCCGCGCAGGAAAAGCCGTTGTAGTTGGCGTAAAACGGTTCGGGAATAATTATTTCATCACCTTCATTGAAGCAGGTCATCATGGCAATTTCAATCGCTTCTGAGCCGCCGGTGGTAATCATAATATCTTCCATTTGCACCGGCATATTGAACGACTGGTAATAGCCGGCCAGTTTGCGGCGGTAGCTTTCGATACCGGCCGAATGCGAATACTCGATTACCTCAATGTTTGAATTGCGAATGGCGTTGAGCATCACCTCGGGTGTCTTAATGTCGGGCTGGCCGATGTTGAGGTGATAGACTTTACGGCCTTCGCGTTTGGCCTGCTCGGCATAAGGAACCAGCTTGCGAATGGGTGAAGGCGGCATGTGATCGGCCTTCGCAGAAATTTTCGGCATAATGAATTTGCGCTTTTTTTGACGAAATGCCCGGTGCTTTCCGGGCGTCGCCAAAGTTCGGCAAAATTTTGTGCCCGCCGCCTTTTACTTTTTGTTTTTTGGCTTTAATACCACCGCTTTAAACGTGAGTCCAACCGGACTGTTTACTGCGTTTGAGGTAATTACCACGGCGCGTTCCTGCCTGTCAATGGCACTTTTTGTGTCGAATGTAACCACTACACTGTCGCTGGCATTGGGCAACACCGGCTTTTTAGGGAAATCTACAGTTGTGCATTCGCACTGCACATCGGCTTTGGTAATAATCAGCGGCGCATTGCCGGTATTGGTAAATACAAACGCATGCTTTACAATTTCGCCCTGACGAAGAAAGCCGAAATTGTATTTGGTTTCCTTAAAACTCATTTGCGGGCCGTTGGCCGGTTTGGGTTTGAAGGAAAGCAATAAAAGCAGAATCGGAAAAGCAAGAAGTCGGATACGCATGACTCAAATTTACAGTATTCTTTTGCAACAATCCGGCCAGAATCAATCATTCGCAGCTTACCAATGAATCACTTCAATTATTCCTGAACGATTCCGTTTGTGTAAACCTTTACTGCGCCGCACGATGTTCTGACGCTAATTGAGCTCGAATTTTCTTGCCCGATATTGCGTTAAAACAAGCAACCGGCAGAATTATAAGCAAAGATCTGATTATGTGGTATAATGAAACAAGGGCGTTGTTCATTACAAACAACGCCCTTTCGTGGGGATGTAAAAACCGTTATTGCTTGGGTGTGGCAGTTGTTGTTTGAGTTGCTTTAACCACTTTCTTTTTGGTAGAAGGAGCCGGTGCTGCTTTTGTGCTTGCCGCAGCTTTGCCCGAAGGTTTAGCTGTGGTTGATGACGGCTTGGAGGCTGTAGCGGGCGCGGGTTTTGCTGTGCCGGTGGTAGTTGCCGGTGTGGTTTGTGCCGGTGCGGGTTTCACATCGGCATTTTGTTTAGGGGCCGCTTCCGCGCCGGTTGTGGCGGGGACTTTTACTTCACCTTTGAGGTGCAGAATTACATCGCCGTCGCGGTTGTTTGATACGATGGTGATGGGTTTTGACTGAATGCCGGATTTGCCGGCGCTGTTGAAGGTAACGGTAATGGTGCCCTGTTTGCCGGGAGCAATGGGGGTTTTGGGATATTGCGGATCGGTGCAGCCGCAGGTTACTTTTACTTCGGTAATAATAAGTGGCTGTTTACCGGTGTTGGTAAACACAAATTCACGGGTTACTTTATCACCTTGTGTAATGGTGCCGAATTCAATTGTTTCCTGACGGAATTCCATTACAGGAGCGTTGGGGTCGAGGCTGGCGCTTGACTGTGCTTTAACGGAAGCAGCGCCAACAAGAAGAAGTGCGAGGGTGAAAATGCGTTTCATGTGAAGTTGTGTTTAGTTGCTTTTGTGTTTTCGCAAGGATCAGGCCAGAAATTGTTAATCGTACAATTTTACCACAAAAAAACGGGCCGCAACAACCCATGTGCGACCCGTTTCCTGAATTTGAGATGTGCCGGTTTACGGCAGTACATTACCTTTTATCTTCACTTCAAAAGGAGTGAGGGCGGCGTTTGTTTGCACCATTATCTTTTTGTCAAACATGCCCACCCGTGTGGATGTGTCATATTTCACTTTAAAAGAGGCCTTTCCGCCGGGCTGAACAGGTTCTTTACTCCAGCTTTCAGGCAATATGGTGGTACAGCCGCACTGTCCTTTAATGCTTTCAATCACAAGCGGTGCGGTGCCGGTGTTGGTGAACTTAAATTCACAAACGGCTTCGCTGTCTTTACGAATGTTGCCCATATCAATTACCTCTTTTTCAAAGGAAATGGCGGGTGCATTTTCCAGTTTGGGCGCACCGGCGCTGATAGCCAGACCGGCAGCGGCAAAAAGGAGGAGAAGTGCTTTTTTCATGTGATCGTTAAGATCAAGAGGTGTGCCAGAGTTAGAAACCACCGCCGGTGTTTACGGGAGCGCCGTTAGCCGGTGTTGTGCCCGGAGCCGGGAACGGTGTTTCGGCCGGAGGAGCTTCAACCACGCCTTTGATTTTCAGAATGGCGGGAGCATCTTTACCCTGGAACATTACAGTAACCTGCTTTTCGAACGGGCCAACGCGCTGGGTGTCGTAACGTACCTTAATGGTTACTGATTTTCCGGGCATAATGGGTTCCTTGCTGTATTCAGGTACAGTGCAGCCGCATGAACCCGTGGCGCTGGTGATTACCAGAGGCTCTTTGCTGGTGTTGGTAAGGGTAAAAGTACAGTAAGGATCAGCCCCTTTTTTGATGGTGCCGTAATCGTGAATGGTTTTGTCGAATTTGTAGCCCTGATCGGTAGTTTGTGCCGGAGCAGATGCGGTGGCTGCCGGTGCCGGTTTGGCAGTAGTAGCGGCCGGAGCCGGCTTAGCGGTGGTAGCTTTTGCCGGAGCGGGTTTGGAGGCGGTGGCAGTAGCCGGTTTTTTGTCGGCAGCTGGTTTGGCGGCGGGAGCCTGTGCACTGGCTACGCCAAAGGCTGCAGCTACAAGTGCAATGGTGAAAATGTGTTTCATGACTTGGATTTCAGAAATGATTGTGGTTTATACGTTAAAGTTTGGGAGTTGCTTTGGGAGCCGGAGCAGCAGCCGGTGCTTTGGGTGTGGCGGTGGGAGCGGGAACCGGTGTGGCCGGCTGAGCCTGTGCTCCACCTTCAACCATACCTTTCATGTGCAGCACAATAATTTTGTCGCTGTCGTAGGTAATGGTTACTGTTTTGTCCTGCTGATTGAGTTTGCTGGCGGAGTTGAAGGTTACTTTGATTACACCTGTTCCACCCGGTTTAATGGGTTCTTTCGGATATTCGGGCACTGTGCAGCCGCATGAGCCCTGTGCATTATTGATAATGAGGGGTTCTTTGCCCGTGTTGCGGAAGCGGAACTCGTGGGTAACAACTTCGCCCTGCTTGATGGTGCCGAAATTAAACTCCAGATTATCGAAAGTCATTACCGGAGCGGTAGGACGATCCATAGTTGGAGTGGAAGGAGCCTGAGCCAGAGCGGGGGTGGCAACTCCAAATGCAAGAAGGGCGAGTAAGAAAAGCTTTTTCATTTTGTGACTGGTCAGCTAGTGTGGTTTTCGATTCAGATTTACAGCCTAAAACAGCATAAACCGTGCCAGAAATAGGCCGAAACAGGCGTAAAATTGATTAGTTTTGTGCTCTTTTAAAGTGCTATTTAACGAAGGTAATTACAATGCAGGAAATTCCCAAAACTTACGAGCCGCAACTGGCAGAAGAGAAATGGTATAAATGGTGGATGGATAACGGCTTTTTCCGTTCTGTCCCCGATCATCGCGAGCCTTACACCATCGTCATTCCCCCGCCCAACGTTACCGGGGTGCTGCACATGGGGCACATGCTCAATAATACCATTCAGGATGTGCTGGTCCGTCGGGCGCGTATGCAGGGGAAAAATGCCTGCTGGGTGCCCGGTACCGACCATGCCTCCATTGCCACCGAAGCCAAAGTAGTAAAGCTCCTGGCCGAACAGGGCATCAAAAAGCAGGATCTTACCCGCGATGAATTCCTCAAGCATGCCTTTGCCTGGAAAGAAAAATATGGCGGCATCATTCTCGAGCAGTTAAAAAAGCTGGGCGCATCGTGCGACTGGGAACGCACCCGTTTTACGATGGAAGACGACCTGAGCGAGGCCGTTCTTGAAGTATTCGTTCGTCTTTACGAAAAAGGCCTGGTGTATCGCGGGCACCGCATGGTGAACTGGGATCCGGCGGCGCTTACGGCGGTTTCGGACGAGGAAGTAATTATGAAGGAAACCAACTCGCGGCTTTTCTACCTCAGCTATCAGGTAGAAGGCAGCGAAGAACGCATAACCATTGCCACCACCCGCCCCGAAACCATTCTGGGCGATACAGCAGTAGCCGTTCACCCCGAAGATCCGCGCTATGCCCACCTCAAAGGGAAACGCGTACTGGTTCCGCTTATTAACCGCGCGGTGCCGGTTATTTTTGATGAATATGTGGACCGCGAGTTCGGAACAGGTGCGCTCAAGGTTACGCCTGCGCACGATCGCAACGACTACGAACTTGGCAAAAAGCACAAGCTCGAAACGCTTGATATTCTCAATGCAAACGGCACGCTTAGCCCTGCAGCCCAGCTTTACGTGGGGCAGGATCGCTTTGCGGTGCGCAGGCAAATTGCAAAAGACCTTGAAGCGGCCGGCCATCTGGTTAAAACCGATGATATCCGCAACAGCGTAGGGCACTCCGAGCGCACAGATGCAGTAATCGAGCCACGCCTCTCGCAGCAGTGGTTTGTGGATATGAAAGGCCTTGCCGGTCCGGCGCTGGAAAATGTGGTGAACGGAAACATCCGCCTCATCCCCGACAAATTCATCAATACCTACAAGTATTGGATGGAGAATGTACAGGACTGGTGCATTTCGCGGCAGCTCTGGTGGGGACAGCGCATTCCTGCGTGGTATCTGCCCAACGGGCAGCACGTGGTGGCCATGAATGCTGAAAAAGCATTGGAGAAAGCCAAAGCAATTGATGCAAACCTCACCGCGGCCGACCTCAAGCAGGACGAAGACGTGGTAGATACCTGGTTCTCGTCGTGGCTGTGGCCGATTTCGGTATTCGACGGATTTAAGGATCCGAACAATGCGGATATCAACTATTACTATCCGACCAACGACCTCGTAACCGCGCCCGAAATCCTGTTTTTCTGGGTGGCGCGTATGATTATGGCCGGTTACGAGTTCCGGGGCGATCTGCCTTTCCGCAATGTGTACCTTACCGGTATTGTACGCGACAAGCAGGGCCGCAAAATGTCGAAGTCGTTGGGCAATTCGCCCGATCCGCTTGACCTTATTGAAAAATATGGTGCCGATGGTGTGCGTGTAGGCATGCTGCTGAGTTCGCCGGCGGGCAATGATTTGCCTTTCGATGAGTCGCTTTGCGAGCAGGGCCGCAACTTTGCCAATAAAATCTGGAATGCCTTCCGCCTCATCAAAGGCTGGACGGTTGATGCGTCGGCTGCACAGCCGGTGGCGGCCGCTGCGGCGGTTGAGTGGTTTGGCGCACGTATGCAGCAGCAGCTTGCCGAGATTAACGAGCATTACGCCAAATTCCGTTTGTCGGATGCGCTGATGAGTACCTACAAATTGGTGTGGGACGACTTCTGCGCGTGGTATCTCGAAGCGGTGAAGCCCGAATTTGTGGACGGACAGCCCAAGCCGGTTGATGCGAAAACGTACAACGCATCGCTCGATTATCTTGGGCAGCTTATGAAAATGCTGCATCCGTTTATGCCTTTCCTCACCGAGGAGCTTTACCACCTTATGGGTGAGCGCGGTGAGAAAGACGGCATCATTGTAGCCGAGTGGCCGAAGGAGGCCGCATTTGATATAAAAGCCATTGAGCGTTTTGCACAGGCATCGGAAGCCGTGTCGCAGGTGCGCAATATCCGCAACCAGAAAGGTCTTTCGCCAAAAGAAAAACTGCAGTTGCAGATTAAAGGCGCGGCCGATGCGCAGTACGATGCGGTAATTGAAAAGCTGGCCAACGTGAGCATTTCATTTACCGATGCCAAGCCCGAAGGTGCCGTAAGCTTTCTTATAAAAGCTACCGAGTACTTTGTACCGCTGGCCGGAAGCGTTGACCCCGAGGCCGAGAAAAAACGCCTTACCGAAGAGCTTACCTACAACAAGGGCTTTCTCAAATCGGTGCAGGCCAAGCTGGCCAACGAGCGTTTTGTGGCCAATGCAAAGCCCGAAGTGGTAGAAGTAGAGCGCCGCAAAGAAGCCGATGCAATGGCCAAAATAAAAGCCATTGAAGAGCAGCTAACCCAACTCTAATCATTCACATAAAATCCCGGAACACTTTGTGGCCGGGATTTTTTATACTGCGATGAAACAGGTTCAATTTCTTTTTCTTGCCCTGAGTGTGGCACTGCTGGCCGGATGCAGCGTGTTTGGCGTGCACTTCAATATTCACAACCCCAAACGCGCAGGTAAATTCCCCGAAAAAACACCCGCCCGCGCTCTGTTCGGCGAATCCACACCGGTCAGAAACAGTTACGATGTAACGCACTATGACCTTACCGTTGATTTTGGTACGGATCCGCTGAAGGAAAAATCAATTTCCGGCACGGTCATCATCACCGCAAAAACAGTTGCGGCTACCGATTCATTTCAGCTCGACCTGAAAGAAAACATGCGGCTCATTTCGGCCGAAATGCGTATGGATAAACAAGCAGAGTGGTCAACTGTACGCTTTTCGTGGAAGTACAATACCGTGTTTGTGAAGGCCGATCGCGTGCTGGATGCCGGAAAAACACTGCAGATCCGTCTCAACTACAGCGGCACGCCCGACGAAGCAAAACGTCCGCCGTGGCGTGGCGGCTTTGTACGCAAGCGCGACGAGCAGAAACGTCCGTGGATGGGTGTGGCCTGCCAGAGCGAAGGCGCCGGAATCTGGTGGCCCTGCAAAGATGCCATGAACGATGAGCCCGACTCGATGAACATTCACCTCATTATCCCGAAAGGATTAACCGGTGTAAGCAACGGCCGTTTTACAGATACTGCATCGGTAAATGCCACACAAACGCAGTGGAACTGGAAGCTGAGTTGCCCCGTCAATGTATATAACGTGACGTTTTACATCGGTAAATTTAAACTCCTTCACGATACCTACACAAGTGCGGTAACCGGAAAAGTACTCGAACTCAATCATTATGTATTGGATTATAATTATGAAAAGGCAAAAGTGCATTTCACGCAGGTGAAAGAGCATATTGCGTTTTACGAAAAACGTTTTGGTGCTTATCCGTGGTATGAAGACGGGTTTAAACTCGTGGAATCACCTTACGCCGGCATGGAGCATCAGAGTGCAATTGCTTATGGAAACGGATATAAGAATCAGTTCGGATATTCATTCGATTATATTATACTTCACGAAACGGCACACGAATGGTGGGGCAACAGTGTAACTGCCGCCGATCTTGCCGATGGCTGGTTGCACGAAGGTTTTGCCACCTATTCCGAAGCCTTGTTTGTAGAGCATAAATTCGGTAAAGAGCGGTATCAGAGTTACCTGCTCAATCAGCGTATGTTTATTATTAACCGTCGCCCGGTGGTGGGAGAAAAAGGTATCCGCTACTTCAATTACAAAGACAGTGATATTTATATGAAAGGTGCGTGGATTTTACACACACTCCGAAGCAGTATTAACAACGACAGTGTATTTTTTGATATCATCAAAACATTTGCCACCCGTTACTACCGTTCTGAAATTTCATCGCAGCAGTTTATTGATCTGGTGAACGAAAAAACGAAAAAAGACTACACACCGTTCTTTGATCAGTACCTCAACAACCGTTTTGTGCCTGAACTAGAATATTATCAGGACAGCGAATACATTTATTACCGCTGGAAGAAAACCAATCCCGGGTTTAACCTCTCTCTGCGTGCGAAAGGGCTGATTAAGGGTGATGTACTTACACCTGCTTCAAATGAAATTAATTGTACACCTATTGACTTCAGAACGTTTGAGGTGCAATGGAAAAAGTATCTCGTGAAGCCGGTAGAGAATAAGAAGCTGAAAGGCCAGTTCGAAAAGCAGACTAAATAGGCTCTCAGATATAGCCCGAAATTTTGTAGCTGATGCAGCCAAACCATTCGTGCAGCAACTGGTTCCAGCCTTGCATTACTTCGGCTTCGGGCAGCAGCAGGTAGTCGGGTTCGAAACGCATTGGCCCGCCGGAATAGCGGTCGGCCGAGTAGGGTGTAACCTTTATTCCTTCATGCGCAAAGCAGGCCACTGAGCGGCGCATGTGAAAGCCTGAGGTGATGAGCAGATAACGCCCGTTTCCACTGCCCAGCAAGGGTTTGGTGAATGCGGCGTTTTCGTGTGTATTGCGCGATTTGTTTTCAAACACAATGGCTGAGTCGTTGAGTTTTGCTTTTACTAACCAGCTTTGCACCCAGTTTGCCTCGAGCTTGTCAGGATGTTTCAGACTGCCTGAGCCGCCGGTGAAAATGAGTTTGGGCGCCACGCCTTTGCGCAAAAGCTGCAAGCCCTGAAAAAGCCTGTCGCCGCCGCGGGTAAACTGCACACGGTCAAGCTGCTCATCCCACGCGCTGGTGCCGCCAAGTACAATAATGGCATCGTATTGCTGCGCCGCAGGTTCGGGTGTGGCCGGAATTTCCCAGGCGCGCATTACAGTATCGAGCACAAAACGGTTGCTGAACAAATAAAGCACCAGCACCCCGGCAAACAAAGCCCTGCGGCGAATATGCGCTTTCTTGGTTAGCAGACTCCACACCAGCAGCAGCATGGCCCAGGTAAACGGAAGCAGCAGAAACGAAAGTATTTTGGAGAGGACGAAAAACATAGTTTACTGTGTGCGTATGATGAGCTGACTTCCCGTTTGGCCTGCTGCGGTGATAATGCGCAACTGATATGTGCCGGGCTGAAGTGCGGATGTATTGATGTATGTAGTTGAAGTGAATGAAAAACCACTTTGCACTAACTGATTTTGAAGTGTGTAAAGCTGCCACGTGTAATTTGCTTCGCCACATTGCAGCATAAGTTCGTCGGCAGCCGGATTGGGACAGAGCGTAAACGTTGTTTCCTGCGGCTGCAAAGCAGAAACAGAAAGTGCCGCAGGAATATCAATCGTGTAAAGCTTTCCACCAAAATTAAGCAGCACTTCATCGGTAAGCCAAAGCAAACTGTCGGTGGCAAACACCACGGCTTCTTTCTGTGTGTAAGGTGTCATGGTGAAACGCGTTACATTGCCCTGAAAGAAATTATCGCCGGTGAAATTGCGGAAGAGGTAAATGTTGAATTCGGAGAAAAGCACCATTTCTGTGCCTGCGGGACTGATGTCGGCCGAGGTGATCCACTGCTGCGTATTGAAGCTGTCAACCGGCATGAGGCTGTACACACCAGCCGTATCGGGCATTTTGTACATGCGGCAGTAGGTGGAAGTACCGCGGTTTTTTGAAAACACATAAAGCGAGCCGTTGAAATGAAACATGGCCTCGCAGTCGAAATTTTGTCCGGCGGCAGGCGGCGGAAAGGCGGTCTGATCGGCGAAGCTGAATTCGATAAGCTGCGGTGTAATGCTGTCGGTTGTGATACTTTGGGGCGGGGGAATTTTGTAGATGCGCAGATCCTGCCGGTTGTTGGCGTTGTTGCCAAAATCGCCGAGGTAAAAATTGCCGGTATTGTCCTGCGCGAGGTCTTCGCAGTCGTAGGGCGAAACGCCGCGCAGGTGCAGGCTGCGGCGGATGGTGGCTGTAGTGTCTATCTGATACAGCGTGCCGGGATCGCCGCTGTCGTTGTGCGACCAGAGGCTGGTGTCGCTCACAAATTCAAGGCCTGATGATTCGCTGAGTGTATCGGGCAGCAGGGCGCGGAGTTGCGGCACTACCGGAATCTGCGCCTGAAGCACAAGCGGAAAAAGAGCAAGAAACAGCAGCAGGCGCATACGCGAAATTAAGCGAAAAGCGCAGCCAAAAAACAGCATCTTTGCAGTATGCGCATCCGCAAATTTTTTCTCGTGCTGGCCGATCTTCTGTTTGCGCCGCTGTTTGTGTTTGCGCTGTTCAACGTATCGCTGCTGGTGTATGGCGTGAAGATGGGCAACGGGCAGCTGACGATTATCCGCGAAGCGCGTCCGATTACTGAAGTGCTGGCCGATGCGGCTGTGCCGGATTCGGTGAAAAGTAAACTGCGGCTGATACAGGAAATACGCGCCTTTGCGTTTGACAAGCTGGGGCTCACGCGCAACGACAATTACAGTACGTTTTACGACCAGCAGGGCAAGCCGGTAATTTATGTGGTAACGGCTTGCGAGAAATTCAGTTTGAAGCCGCACCGCTGGAGTTATTCGCTGCTGGGTAAAATGCCTTACCGCGGTTTTTTCGAGAAGCCGCCAGCCGAAACGGAAATTGCACGTTTGCAGGCAGCCGGCTACGATGCCGATCTGGGCGGCGCGGCAGGCTGGTCCACATTAGGCTGGTTTAACGATCCGGTGCTTTCGCAAATGCTGCGCTACTCAGAAGGCGAGCTGGCCGAACTCATTATTCACGAGCTTACGCATGGCACTATTTTCGTGACAAATGATGTGGAGTATAACGAGAACTTAGCCAGCTTTGTAGGCTGCAAAGGTGCCATCGCTTTTCTTGCGCAGCGTTACGGCATTAACTCGCCGCAACTTGAAGCTTACAAGCAAAGCCTCATTGACCAGCGCCGCCGCGAAAAATTTCTGATCACCGCCGCGCAGCAGCTTGACAGTTTGTACAACACTTTTCCGGCGGTGCCCGACACTGTAAAATGCCTTGCCCTGCGCAATGAAGCTTACAACCGAATCTGCGCCAAAGCCGAAGCACAAGGCGATACAATTTACGCCAGGCGCCTGCGCAAACGCTTTGAAAAAAGTGGTAACACCGTAGTGATGCACGCCCTGCGTTACGGCGAGAAGCAGGATGATTTTGAAACGGAGTACAGCCGCTTTACCAATGTGGCGATGTATATACAGTGGCTGAAAGAGAAATTCGGGAAGTAGTTTACTTCGCCAAACGCAACACCGGCGAGCCATCCAGTCCAATCTTCACATCGGGCGATTCGATGGTGGTTTTTACGGCCATGCCTTCGCTGTTGCCAATGCGGAACGAGATCGTTTCGAGGTTGCCGGGTGTGGTATATACAAATTCATCGGCCGGATACATGTTGCCGTTTTCGTCCTCATCCATTTCGGCACCCATAAAAAAGCAGGGGCGCAAATGGGCTTCGCCGCGGAAAGTGGTTTGCTTACCCGATTCTTCGCGGCAGGTGAGGTTGAAATTTACCGATGAAAAAGTATTTCGCTTAATGATGAGCTGAATGGCGTACTGTTCGGTTTTGCCGGTAAAACGTTCGTTCTGGCGCGAAACCCCGGTGGGCAGAAAAGCGGTATCGTTGCCGTCGATGATAAACAAACTGTCGATAAGCGTAACCGTTTTTGCACAGCCGCTGTTTGCAAGCTCGTTGAGGAAAAACAGCGAATATTTTTCGGGGTGCTGCACCACTACCTTTGTGGGGGCATTTTCGGTATAATACGCAACCGAAAACGGAGCCGCTGTCAAAAGCAACGCCACGGCAGACAGTACGGTAATAATTTTTGTAATTTTCATATCCGGTTTAAACTGCATAATATGTACGAACACAAACGCCAACCGCTTGCCCCGCGACAGATTTACTATCAACGAATATACCGAAATCTGGCGTGGAGCTGTTTTTTTCTGATTATTTGTCTTGGCATAGGCATTGTGGGTTATCATTTTACCTGTAACCTGCCGTGGATTGATGCGCTGCACAATGCATCCATGATATTATCGGGTATGGGGCCGGTGGCTGAAATTACCGGCAACGGCGGAAAAGTGTTTTCGTCGCTGTATGCAATTTTCAGCGGTGTGGCATTTATTACCAATATTGGTGTGCTGCTTGCGCCGGCTATTCACCGGTTCTTTCACCGGCTGCATGTGGAAGAGTAGGTGTGTACACCACAGGCTTTACTTTACCTTTGTATTGGTATGAAACCCGGAATTCCCGAATTGAAATTTGCAACGCTAATGAGTTTTTTCACCACACTGGTGGTTACGCTGGTGCTGGTGAGTGTAAATTTCGGCTGGCGTGAGGGCTTTTTACTGGTGTGGCTGCGTTCGTGGCTTATAGCGTTTGTGCTGGTGGGTATTTCTATTCTTTATCTGGCGCCGGTGTTGCGTAAATGGCTGGCCAAAAAATAAACGCATGAAAACACTCCTTTGCCTGTTTCTTTTCATCGTATTCAATTCGTGTACGCAAACCAATTCAAATACGGTTTCGGAATCTTCTGCCATGCGCCCCGATAAATTGAAAATAAGCTGGGGTGGAGATGTGTTATTTGCAGAGAACGATACATTGTATCTGATGGGTTATATAAACGAAACCGACACCATTAAATCAATCCGGAAAATGAAAATAGGTCCCGCGCTTTTCGATTCACTTGTGGCTGCCTGTCGTCAGCAAATTTTCCATCCTTATACCGGCGATTTAACGCGAAGCACTTGTTTTGCAGGCACCACAATTCGGATATCTCTTCAGTCGGGTGCCGCAATGCAAAGTGTGGAATATTTTTACCTCACCGATCAGGAGCAGCTTCCGCCTTCGTTGAAAGCGATTCGTAACAAGATGCAGGCACTTAAAAAATCCATGCGCTGACCTGAATTTTTGGGCTTTTTGTGTGCATGAAACGTAGTGAATTACATAAATATTCAGGGAGTTCGCTTTAATGCGATCTTCACCTTATACCTGCCACATTCGCTTAATTTTACTTCATGCAATTCAAGCCATTTCTTCTTGCCAGCCTGCTTGCAGCCTTTACATACACTGGTTGCGGCTTTGTGCTGAACAAAGCAATGGGACTGAAAAAAATGAAGCCGCTTTCCGAAATCCGCATTCAGCAGGCCGCTGCTGCATTTGGAATTTCGGCTTCAGAAACGTATGTGCTTGATACATCGTGGCGCACAAAATTTTCGGAAGGCTTAAGCCGAAACGGCGAGCCGGTAAAAAACGAACAGCATAAAAACCACCTGCAACCGCTGCAGGCAAGCTACTACAACAGTGCAGGCCAGCTGGTGTCGTTTCAGATCAATTGCTATGCGGGTGGTTTTCCTAATCTGAACTGGACGCGCGACAGTATTTTCGACTCTTTTCCGCCACGCCTGCAAGCGCCTGTGGATACGCTGCTCACCTGCGCCGAACACCTGAGCTATATAAAGCCGTTACCCGGCAGCAAGCCTCCCCAAACGGGTTCCGGGCACACGGTTGTTATACACTGGACACGTTTCATGGGCCGCCAGACGGCTCTTTTTCTCGAAACCGTGCGTGAAAATTTGCGCAGGAAGGCCCCCGCAGAAACAATGGTGATCTATGTGAATTGCGATAATTTGTATGTAGAATAATCAGTTGCAGAAATACAAACACAAAATACGCTCACCCCCATTTACCTGAGTAATGAAAACGATAATTAAATGATTGTAACTTACTTTTCAAGCAAAAGCATACCTTCTAATTCCCCGTTTTTGACACTTAAAAGCGCATTCAGCACAGGCGCGTTATTATAAGAATCATCTTTCCAGGTATATTGATGCAGATAGACAAACGTATTCACCGATTCCTCGTCTGCATGTTTTGAAATTATCATCATGCAAGTACGGCGTGCAATAGAAACCCATATTTCATCAGTATTCAGAATCCGATGCGCTTTTTGCAGATGTGCTTTACTCAAAATCATTTCACTCGAAAATGTATTTCCTGAAGCAGTTAGGATTTTATCCGGTCCTAAATCCATTTCATCAAACGCATAGTCGAGTTCTTCCAAGTTGATACAGGCTTCCTCAAATGCTTCCTCTACAGTGCGGCCGTTGAGATTTTGTGGCGTAAGAAATACAAAATTATCTGGCGCATCAAAGCCCAGCGCAATAACAAGTCCTTTGTTGTATGCCGTGCCTGTAAATGGTTTGTGAATTGCACCCGCCTTAATTCCTACCCAGTCGTCGGGTTTAAGTATCGGATATAGTCTATTAGACTGCCCGGAAGCAACCTGCTCAATATCTCGCTGCACGTTTTTATCAGCCCCGGGCGTGCTGACACCGAAAAATCGTTTGAAAAATGTCATCGTATTGTGTTGGTCTTGAGATTATTTTAAATTAACCTTTGGATTTGTGAAATTCCATTTTGCACCATACTCTGTTTGTTATTTTATTCGGATCATCTCCGATATATACTACAAAAAAACGTCTTGTCTGTTAATAAGTAATCGCGTGAAAAATTTAAATAATTAAACAGGCTCTTACTTAATTACAGTAGAACTCATTTCAAAATTATCATGCTGGCTTTTTCACTGTGTCTGGTTTCATATCCTTTTTTTGCCTATCCCAACAATTCTGTTGGCAAAACAAAGCGCTGCGAAATGATATTCGTCATATCAAAAAATACTTGGAAAAATCTCGAAAACCAATTTTTGAGATGAGTTCTAAAAATATTCTCTGTCTATTTCAACCCAATCTGGTGTTATTTTTTTTGAATTAAGTATGAGTGAATGATTTTGAATCTGTGCCGTGTCGTGATCGGGTAACTCGGAAAAAAACATTGCCTTTTCCGTCTCATAATATTTCGCATTATTCATAAAAAGACCATTGCATGTGCCGAGCGACTCAGCACTAAGCCAATTTATTCCATAGGTTACTTTCAGGTAAAACAATCCATGCGGAATATTTGATAGTATAAATGTTTGGCCAGCTTTTATATATATAAATCTAACACAAACGTCAGTTTCTAAATCAATCAATTTCAATGCTACATTATCAGTTCCTTTTACAGTAACACGAAGGTGGTTTACACTTTTACCCTGCAAGCCTTTAATACCGTAGCATGCGGGGAAGTCACCGGTTTTGGGCTCAATTAAGCTTTGACCGGATGAACGCAGGGCATAATCATAACTATTAATCGTACTGTCAAAATTCCTGCGCTCAGCTAATTTAAGTATGGAATCATTGATTTTAATGGGATTAGCTTTACGATAATTATTTTGTGCCTCTATTACTTTATTGAAGCTGTCAATCCGACTCATTAGCGGCGAAATATCATTATTCACTACTCTTTGCCTAGCAAGTGATAAAACAGTGGGTACTAAAATTGAGAGCGCAAGTAGTCCGAATACTACTCTTACAAATACAGTGCTTCTGCTCATCCACCTCCAAATGGTTAACTTTTTCTCTAGGCCAAGTATCGCTTCTACTAAATACTCATCATTGCCAGCCAGTTTGATGAGTGGAGGTATGAAAGGACGTATATCCTTGTTATCCAGCACTTCCAGGCAAAGTAACAGATCTTCAATTATAAGCGCATTTATTCGTTTATTACCTGAGGCAAGGAGTAAATTTAGAATTGGTACTGATAGAATTACGCTCAGTGAATTTAAAACATAATCTGAGTGAATGACTCCCGGGGCTGAATTAATCCTTTCTTTTAATTCACGGCATTTTGATAATAGTATTTCTGGAGTTAATTCTACAGCCCTCATGCTTTGGTTTTCAAATTCAATGCTCATTTTTAGGCTTTTTTATTCATACAATAAGTCACGACACTACTATTTATCTGATGGTCTGATAATTTCTGAACAGCGTTTACATACACCCCAGTTTCGATTTATCCTTAGCCGCATCGGGGTGGCCCATTTGCTCGGCTTTGGTAATATCGGCGCAGCAGGCTTTCTGGTTTTGCAGGCGTGCGTAACATTGCGCGCGCAGGTAATAGTCGCCCGCTTCGGCTTTAATGGCAATAGCTTCGGTGAGTTTGTCAACCGCCAGCTGCCATTTTTCGTTGGCAAAATGCAGGCGGGCAATGCCGCGCAGCGCATGGGTGTTTTTAGCATCTATGCGCAGCACGGCGTTGTAATCGGTGAGCGCAATGTTGTATTTCGTTTTGCCCTGTTTGGCATTGGCATCGGCGCGGGCCAGCAGGGCAGGAATATCGTCGCGTTTGGCGGTAATGAGGCGCGAAAAATCTTTTACGGCGGCGGGATAGTTGGCCAGCTGCACATAGCAATTGCCCCGGCTTCGCACAATTTCAAGGTCTTTCGTTTTCATTACATCAATCAGCTGCGTGTAATCTTTCACCGCTTCAGCCGGTTTGTTTTGCGCCATGTTTGCTTCGGCACGCAGGCGATAGACTTCTTCGCCTGCTAGTTTGTTGGTGATGGCCTGTGTAAATGCACTAACTGCTGAGGCATGATTTTTTTGTGCCGCATAAATTTTGCCTTGTTCAAAATGTGCATCGCCGCGGGCGGGATTCAGTTTTATACAGGTGGTATAATCGGCCAGTGCTTCGTTGTATTTCTTGATATCGCGGTACACGCTGGCGCGTGCAAAAAACAAGTTGGCATCTTTTGCGTCGTAGCTTATGGCTTTGTTCAAATCAGCCAGTGCCAGATCGGTTTTGCCGGTGCGTGCATACAGCAATCCGCGCGAGGCGTAGGAGTCGGGAAAATCAGGATTGAGCTTTATGGCCTGCGTATAATCGGCAATGGCCTCGTTGTCTTTGCCAAGCTGCTGCTGAAGTTTGGCGCGGTAATAGAAACCGGGTGCGTATTTCGGATTAAGCGAAACGGTTTTATTAAAATCGGCCATCGCCAGATCGGTTTTGCCCAACGCCTGCTGGCAGCGCCCGCGTTCGCAGTACGATTCGAAAAAAGTAGCATCCTTTTTCAGCGCCAGATCAAACTCGGCAATAGCTTCAACATATTTATTCTGCTTGAGCAGTGCCTGCCCTTTTTCGTGATAAATATAAGCCGGCTGCGCAGCCAGCAATCCCGAAACAAAACACAGCAAAAACGCTGCAATACGGTTGAGCGAACTAATTTTTTTCATTGGCATAAAGATAACTTGCCGGTTGAAATGTGAACAGGCAAATTGGTTTACATTTACGGTTATCCAAAAACCGCACCACATGAAAATCCTCAAACGTATCCTTCTTGTGCTGGTCATACTTATAGCTGTAGTGGCTATAGTTGGCCTGTTTTTGCCTTCCGGCGCACACATCAGTCGCTCACTCACCATCAAAGCTGCCCCTGAAAACGTATTCAGTCTGGTAAACAACCTCAAAAGCTGGAACCGCTGGTCGGTGTGGCATCAGATGGATCCGAACATGAAAATTACATGGGGCGGGCCCGACGAAGGCAATGGCTCGTGGTATGCATGGGAAAGCGAACACAGTCAGGTAGGAACCGGAAAAATTACCATCACCCAGTCGGTGCCGTTTGATTCTATTGTGACCCGCATGGAGTTTATGGGCAGCGACGATCCGGCGTGGGGGCGTTATGAATTCAAAGCAGTGGAAGGCGGCGTAAGTGTTACGATGCGCATGGATGCCGAGTTTGGGTACAATATCATAGCCCGTTATTTCGGGCTGCTGATGAAAAGTGAGATTGAGAAAAACTTCGATGCCGGCCTCGAAAGTCTTCGTAAAATAAGCGAAGAGGGCATAGCCAAAGCGGCCAAAGGCGAGTATCTGATTACCGAGTCGTGGCAAAACGAGCAAACTTACCTCAGTATCCGCGACACTGTAAGTATGGCCACCATTGCCGAAAAATTCGGTGCCAATTACGGCCGTATCGGCGAACTGATGGGCAAGCAGGGCCTCAAAATGGCTGGCCCCGTTTTCTCCATCCTGCACAAAGGCGGCGAGGTGATGGAGCTGGAATGGGGCATCCCCGTGCCGCCCGAAGCAAAAGGTGAAGGCGAAATAAAGCGTATGACACTCAACGCCGGCAAAATCATAAAAGCCGACTATTACGGCCCTTACGAAGGCAGCGATCCCGCTTTTAAAGCCGTACAGCAATATGCAGCCGATAAAAAGTTAAGTGCCAGCGGGCTTTGCCGCGAGGTCTATATTACTGATCCCACAAAGGATCCCAATCCGGCACACTGGCTTACTTACGTGGTTTTAGACGTAAAATAATGGTCTGATTGTTGCTGATTCGGGCTGATTTTGTACTTTTAATCAATCACTTCAATACTTAAACTCATGAAACGAATCTTTGCCTTGCTTCCGGTTTTCCTTTTGCTGGTAATTTCGGCCAATGCCCAACGTCCGCAAACCACCGAAACACAGACCCCGCAGGAACGCGCGCACAGTTCGGCCCTGCGTATGAAAAAGGTGCTCGAGCTGAGCGATGCACAAACCACGCAGGTAGAAGCTGTTATTCTGAGCCGCATCGAAGCCATTGACCGCATCAATGCGGATGCATCTCTTACACCCGATGCAAAAGAAACTGCTATTCAGAAAGTTCGCACTGATAAAGATGCCGAACTGCAGAAAATACTCACCCCGCAGCAGTACACACGCTATCAGGAAATGAAAGCCGAGCGTGAGCAACGTAAAAATGCCTCGGGAGGTAAATAAGCCTCCGCAGCCACATTATCCGCAGCCGCACACGAAAGTGTTGCGGCTGTTTCTTTTTCAGGCACATACTGGCAAACATTGCCAAAGGCAACTAAAATGACATTGTGTAAAGTTTCAGTTGCCGAAGGCAACCAATCACGCTGTGGGAAGTTTTAGTTGCCGAAGGCAACCAATCACGTTGTGGGAAGATTTAGTTGCCGAAGGCAACCAATCACGTTGTGGGAAGTTTCAGTTGCCGAAGGCAACCAATCAGGCTGTGTAAAGTTTTAGTTGCCGAAGGCAACCAATCACGCTGTCAGGCTGTGGAAAGTTTTAGTTGCCGAAGGCAACAAACTTTCCACCACATTTGTGCAAGTCTCCAGACTTGCCGGTAAAAAGCATCTGTACCTGCCGCAAGGTATTATGAAAAATCTGTTTACCAGCCCCCGGAATTTCTCCCAAAACTACACCACTACTTGGTTTCCGAGCCTTCGGTAGCCGCATTGCGCGGCCAGTGGTAGCGCGGACTTTGCTCAATGGCATCCATCATATCGTGCAAGATATGCTCAGCATCCTGCGAAAGATCAAGCTGCATAGCAGGTTTAAAACGTATGCGCAGTGTTACGCCTTTTTTCTTCAGCCTCAATCCCTTCTTATCAAACGCCCGCCTGAAACCATCAATTACAATAGGCACCACAACCGGCTCATACTTTTTCACAAGATGTGTAACACCGCGTCGGCCCTGCGCATATACTTTGGTAGTGCCCTGCGGGAAATTAATCACCCAGCCATCTTCCAGCGCCTTTCCAATGTTCGAAATATCATCCATACGCACCTGCCGCTTCACATCGGCACTGCCCTGCCGCCACGTGCGCTGCACCGGTATGGCACCCACATAGGCAAACAGGCGCGGCAGCCAGCCCTTGCGCATGGTTTCTTCGGCCGCCACAAAATAGGTGTTGGTACGCGGCCGAAACAGATACACAGGCCGTTCAATGCTGTTTTTGCGCCCGTTTTTGTGTGCGCAAAACACATGCAGCATCGCAATCACATCGGCAAAATAGGTCTGGTGGTTAGAGATAAACAGCACTTTTTGCTGTGGAAGCCCTTGCAAATGCTCGGTGCCTTCAATAATCAGCTTATTGTAGCGTGTATATCTGAACCAGGTAATCCAGCCGATCACACACACTAAGGTGCGTTTCAGGAAGACTAAGTGACCAAACGGATCGCGTGTAAACATAAGGAGTTTAGCATCGGGCTGTGTGCGAATTTCGTATTTTTACGCACGCCGTTTACATTTCGGTAATAATCCCTGTTAACAATGTGCGTTTCAGCCGTTAATTATTTGCATAAATCGCTTTTCCTGCTGCTTTTGCTGCTGGTTTTGTTGTTTTCGGGCTGTTTTGAAATTACCGAAGAAGTTAATCTGAATGCAAACGGAAGCGGAAGTTTTACCTATACCGTAAACATGAGCCGCAGCAAAGTTAGTTTAGACGGCATCATGAAACGCGACAGCAGCGACGGTTATCGTGTGCCCAAACGCGCCGAAATTGAACGCGATCTCACCAAAGCACAAACCGTACTCGCACAACAGCCCGGTATCAGCAAAGTCACGATAACCCGCGACTGGGTAAACTACATTTACATACTGCGCTGCAATTTCAACACCATCGAACAGCTCGACCTTGCGCTCGAAAATCTTTCAGCTTCCTTTTCGCGCAATAAAAAAGGCATCCCCGAAGCGCGCGATAATTTCAACTATACCGGTAATTCCTTCGCACGCAGCAGTCATTACGATGCCGCCAAAACCGCCCCCCGGCTGGGCGTTACCGACCGCAACATTTTGCGTCAGGCAAACTACACCTGCATATTCCGTTTTGCAAAACCGGTAGCAAAATGCAGCAATGCCGCGGCACAAATTTCGAAAGACGGACGCGCAGTTATGCTTCGCCAAAACATGCTCGACCTTGCCGAAGGACGAAAAACACTTGCCAACACCATCACCCTGAAATGAAATACTTACTCAGCGCAGTTCTTCTGCTTGCAGGCTTGCAGCTTGCCGCCCAGCAGGCCGCATCGGTAATTCCGGCGCAGGCCATATTTGTTACACAATTCAGCCCCGGCCCCGTAGCTGCCGATCCGCAGCTGCAACAGCAGCTCCACGAACAAATGTTCGGCAGCAATGCTCCTTTTGCCCGCATCAACCGCTACGTAGAAGGCACAAACTCGCTCGAAGGCCCGCAGCGCGATTCGCTTTTTGCCTTCCTCAAATACGTGGCCGTAAACCCGGTAAACGCCGGCATCAGCGCCACACAGCCCATGTGCAATTATTACGACAAGCGAGATACCCTGGAGCTGAATGCCTATGTGTTTGTGCTCGACAACAGCACACGTTTTCTCGACTGGTCGGCGGCACATCTTTTTCCCCGTACAAAAAATGTGCAGCGCATTTCGCGCAACGGATACACCTATATCATACACGAGCACCTGGCCGTAGTTTGTAACGATAAATTTGGCTGGCTCATTTTGCCCGATTATTACCACGAAAGTTCGCTGCTTACGTATGATTATGATGGATATGACAATATTGTGGCTGTAGAGGAATATTCAGACTATGAAGCAAAACAACGTGCCATTGCCGATTCCATACGAATGGCTGATTCAGTAATGGCAATTACAGCCAAACAGGCCGCAATGGAAGAATACCGCGAAGAATCCAAACGTGATTCGGCCTACAACGCCGCCGCCGAAGCCTTCAACGAAAAGCTTTACGGACGTAACTACAAGATGTACGATTCTATTGCCAACACGGTAATGAAAGACCGCGAACAGCGTCGTAAAAAAAAGCAGGAAATCGAAACATCACTCGAATATGACATAGAAGTAAAAATTGATCAGCTGCGCGAACAGTACATTGACAAGCATACGCCCGATGATTTGAAAATAAAGAAAGAAACAGGAAATAACACGCGCGGCGAAAGCCATTATTTACTGCGCGATACAGAAATGCCACCTCAAGAAGTTGTAATGGGTGAAGTAATGGATGTAGCTGCACCCGATGAACCTGTGCCTGCAATGGAAGAACCTGGTTTCAGGAATGGAAGCGGTCAGGGAGCAGCCGGCAATGGAGATAAAGAAACCGGACAGGACGTAGTAGTTTCGCAGGAAGAGGTTGCAAACAATTTCGAAGCCGAACTGCAGCGGGCGTATGAAATGACGGATGCACTTTATTATTCAGGTGAATACCGCAACACGGAACGCGATTCGCTGGTAAACCGCAATTTGCTGGTTTATCTCGATGAAGTAATGAAACTCAGTCCTTCGCAAACAATAAGCAGCGAGCCGCATTTTGCCGCACTCGAAAAAGAAAAGTATGATGCCGTGTATTATGTAAGCTACAGTCGTGCCATTGAACAGGAATGGATGCGTGAAGCCAAACGAAACAGCTATTACGATTACTACGATGCCCTGGAAGAAAATTCGTCGATTTCGCGGGCTGCACGCAAAAAGCGTAAAATGGAAGTGGTTGATTCGCTTTTTAAAGCGAGTGTGTGGTATGGTGCAGGACTTACGGGTGGTGTGCGTTTTAACGGAGCCAACCTCAATGTAACACAGCAGTTTTTCTTCAACCAGAGTGTGACCGAATTAACCAAAGGCCTGTTCAGAGGCAAGGTGGATAAACGTTTGCTGCGCTATGTAAAAACTAATCCGTATTCAGTAATTGCAGTTTCGGCAAATCCCGAATCGGTTATTCGCCTCAGTTCACGCGCTTACCGCGAGTACATTCAGCTCATGGTGTATTCCATGTCGTTCGGCCGTTCAGACTTTGCGCTGGCTAATCTCACCTCGCTTTACCGCGTGTTTCTCGATGAGGATGTGATGTATAATTTATTCAGCGGCGAAGCGGTGTTTGCGGTGACTGATATTGTGGCGCGTACACGCACGTATTCATCGTATGAGTATGATGACAATTTCCAGTACCGTATGGTGGAAAAAACGGATACGCAGCTTATGCCTGAATTTGTGTTTGCTGCTGAAATCGGGCGCAAGGAAAAATTGCAGGAAATCATCAATATTGGTGTGCGTGCCAATGTAATTGTGCCGTTCAAAAACTATTATGTGTTTAGTCAGGTGCCGCGCGAGTTTGGTTTTATTTACCTCGCGTTCCGGCACGGCACACTGGTGGTCACCAACGACAGTATTCTGGCGAACGATTTTATTGGTCGTGGCTATTCGCGCAGCAAAGCACTTAACCGTAACGAGCGCCGTGAACTTCGTAAAAGTCCGGTAGCGGGCTGGTGGGATGCTGAGCGCACACGCCTCACCCTGCAGCAGCGCGGCGAGTATCAGGAACGTCGCGGCCGCCGCAGCGAACGTATTTCAAAAATCACCAACCGTGTAATGTTTCGCGGCCGTCGTGGTCCCGGCGGTTCCAACCAGATTGAGTTCAACGCCGTGTTTACCGACGATGGCCTGCCCGATTATGGTTACATCCGTGTGCTGCGCATTTTGCGGTTGATGCAGAATTTAGATCGTTCGTTTTAACCCAAATATTAACTAATAACCTCACATGTAAAATGTTCGCCGGAATTCGAGGCATTTTCAAATCAGTTTATTTTGCTCTTCTGAGTATTCCGTTAACTCTTGCCGCACAAGATGCCGAACTGCATATTCCGGCAACCGCTCTTTCTGTTTTACGCATAAATCCGGGACCTGTTTCTGCAGATGTGTCGTTGCAGCAGAATATGATTCTTCAGATAAACGATATACTTGGCACGAGCAGCAATACAAGAACACCATTCGGATCGCTCAGTAATCAACAAACTGAAAATGTCTCCACATTCATTCAGTTAATTGCTGTTGATCCGGCATCGGCCGGATTGAGTAGTAGTCAACCTATGTATATAATTAATGATATTAATGATACACTCTATTACACCGCATATATTTATTCTCTTTCAGATCAACAAACATTTGTCAACGCCTGTAAAGCAATATTATTTACCGATTTTTTTCCACTTAACACATACCAGAATTCTAGCTTTACCGCATTCAGCAGCGGACGAATAATTGTGGCCTGCACGGATAAAACAGCATGGATTTTATTTCCCGACTATACATACAGGTACACTATGAAACAAGCCTATCCATACACTGGATATTACTCATGGAGAGGTGTTTCACCATTACAATACGCAAAACATCTTGCTGATTCATTGATGCTGGCAGATTCTTTAATGAGGGCAGAATCGTGGCTTGTAAATCGTATTGATTCAGCTTATTCTGCTGCTGAAAAAGGCTTCCAGAAAATGCTTAATGACAATAACTTCAAAATTAATGATTCGATATATAATGCCGTAATTAAGAACCGAGAGAAAAAACGAAAGAAGGAAGAAATACTCAGCTCTTCACCAGAAGAAGATAAGGAAGCAATTACCAATGTCCTTCGAAAAAAATATTTTGCTTCGCATATTCCCCAAGAACTGCTTGATAAAGACACATTGAGAAGTCGTAATAATTTTGAATATCAATTTGGTGATACATATTTCTCAGAACCTGATTCAGCGTCTTTGGCAGCTTTAGAAAATAATCCGGACTTTAATAATTCAGAATGGACAGCTTACCCGCCCTTAAGCGCACTCCGCTTATCAACCGAATTGCAATACACAACCCTAACCGATACGTTTGTAATTCGCAACATGCTGACCTGCATTGAAAAGCTGGTATCACTTAATCCGCAAAACTCAATCAATAAAGAAGTAAATTTTAGTGCTGTTTCACGTTCAAATTCTGATGCTTGTTATATTTACAATATTCACAGACTGATGAAGAACAAATGGCAGAAGCAGGTAACATATAATATTTTTGATGATGTACCTTATAGTGTGTCTGCCCCGAATGGCATCAGTAATGACACCTTAACTTTATTATTAAATAGATCCACCCAAATAGCCGATTCCTTGTTCAGTGCCACTTTATGGAAATCAAGCGGCATGTGCGGCACCGTAAATTTTGAGCAGAACAAGTTTGTGATTGATCATCAGCTTTTCTTTAATTCAGAAGTGACGTCGGCATACAAAGGTATGTTCGGTGGAAAGGTTGGTAATGACCTGCTGGATTTTGTAAAAGCATCGCCACTATCTGTTGTGAGTGTTTCGTTTGACCCTCAAAAATTAGTTGATTTCGGAGCCCGTAGTATTGATGAATACATTGCGCTAATTAACATTTCAATTCACGGCCAGAAAGCACCAAACAACTATTACTACAACTTTTACCGTACAGTATTTACAATCTGGCGCATGTTAATTACTAAAGATCAGTTGCGGGAAATGTTTGATGGTGAAATGATTTTTGCTTTAACCGATCTTGTAGTTCGCAATTATAGCTATGAAACTTTAGAATTCGATGCAAACGGAAACTTCCCCGCGTTGGTAATGAAAACGGATTCACGGGTAGTGCCTGAGTTTATTCTTGCTGCAAAAATTAATAATACCGAGCGGGTAAACGAAATGCTTAATACTGCAAGAATATCAGGGATTATCACACCAGTTCAAGGTGGTTATAAATTAAACCTAAACACATCTCAATTGCGGCTTGGCCAAGCCTATGTTTTTCTTTCGGGTAACAAACTGGTGTTGACCAATGACAGTGTGCTGACATACACCTACAGTAAAAAGGGTTATCCAAAGAATTTATCGCTGAGCAAAGCAGATAGAAAAACACTTCGCAAAAGTCCGGTAGCAGGCTGGACAGATGCTGAGCGCACAAAACTTGAAGCGAATCAGCGAAATGGGAATACCAATTCTGATAATGGCGGAATGTCTCCTTTGACCAAAGGACGGCTGGGGAGACTGGTATTCTATGGAAAACGCGGGAAGAATGGCATGCCTGTTTTACATATAAGCGGATATACAACTGGCGAAACTATTTCTGACAACGGGTTTATGACATTTTACCGCGCCATACAGATTATACGTATCATTTATCCCAAAGGCCTTTAGCCTATGCACTACCTCCGCTACACACTTCTCTCGCTCATTTTTCTTGGCGCTGCGGGTGCGCTGGCGGGCTATTTCTTTTTCCGCCGCACCGTACCTGTACAGGCGCGTTTCATACCGCACGATGCGGTGCTGGTGCTTACAGCTGATGTGCGTGAGCTTGCGCTGAATGCCAAAGGCGGCAAACCACTACTGCCCGAACGCGGCGGCGATGCGGTAAACAAACAGCTTGCCGCGCTCAGCCATGTGCTTGAAGAACATGGCGGTGGCGGCATTGCCCAAACGGCTGATGTGCAGCTTTTCCTCTTTCGCCGCAACGAAAGTGCCTGGGCGGGTGCCGCACTCGAACTACACGACAGTGCAGCTTTTGGGAACATGTTGCGCAGCAACGATCTGAAACGCGAAATCATGCTCAGCCCGGCAGGCAGCAACCTGTTTGCGCTCGACTCATCGGGCATGGTGCTGGGCTGGAACGGCGATGCGGCACTTCTGCTGTACCCGGTTGGCAATCATGAAACAGCTGCAACGGTAAAAATGCTGGCTCAGTTGCTTGCGCTTGACGAAGGCAAATCTATTGCATCAAATAAAGCATTTTGCAATGCCGTGCTTCAGGAATTCGACCTCAGTCTCTGGATTAATCCGGCCGAAGCCATTTCGTTTACGCAGTCGGCTCCGCTGGCCGCTTTGTTCGGCACAATCGCGCAGCTTCATCTTGCTGCTGATTTCAGCGATGGAGAATTGAGCGTAAAACGCTACATCACAGAAAACAATTACGTGAATGCCGGAAAATCTCAGCCTTGTCCGCCAGGCGAAACAAGCGCATACTGGTATTTCAGTACAAGTGCGCTGTACAAACATCCGGCAGCCGACTTGTTTTTTGACGATAACGAACTGAACAAGGAGCTGGCCGCACAACTCACAGGCCAGTGCGCGGTGTTTTTACACGATACAGCTGGCTACACAACCAGCTACACCGAAACGGTAATGGACGAAAACTTCAACACCGTGCAGCGCGAAGTGAGCCGCCACGCCACGGAGTTTGGCCACACCTGCGTGTACAACCTGAAAAAAGGCGCTGATATAAACGCCCTGTTTGCGCGTGCGGCACAATCCGACAGCAATATTGTACAGCAACACAAAGCCCTGCGTATTGCTACCGGAAACCTAGCCCGGACGGCTTTTTTGCAAGACGGATTTTTGATTGTAAGCACCACGCTAAGCGGGCCCTATTCAGCAAAAAAGATAAACGCCGAACAGCGGTTTGCTGCCGAAATAAACACAACGCAAATACTCCGTTTGCTTCCGGCCGTGCATGCCGACTGGCCGCCGCAATGGCTGAGTGTTGCGGCATTGTTCGGAAAACACATTCAACACGCTACGCTGTCCAAGCCGGTTTTCAAAAGCACCAACAACTACAGCGATGAATTTACAATTCACTTCGCTGCAAATGACATCAACGCCATGCTGCAACTCCGCGATTTATTGCGGGAGGCAGCATGGCTGATGCAACAAAAAAACTGATTGTTGGTGTTGTTTCTTATCCGGCGAGAAGAGCGAGATTATCGCTGAATTTCTCGGGTTTTGAAAGGTTGCTGAAGAAATTGCGGTCGGTGTCATTAACCAGCTGACGGGCTTTTGCGACTACTTTTTCGCCTGAAGGTGTAAGTGCAATGTGAAATGCACGCGCATCAGCACGGTTGGCCTTGCGGCTTACCCATTTCTTTTGTTCAAGCACACGAAGCACTTTCGATGTCATCATAACATCTGTGCCGGCCACTCGTGCAAGTTTTACCTGCGTGGCAGCTTCGCCTTCGGTTTTGAACTGTTCAAGCGTTTCGAGCAGCAAATACTGCACATGAGTGAGGTCGAGCGGGTCAAGTGCAGTTTTAATTGTACGCTGCCAGCTGTTGCTAACCTGCCAGAGCAGGTAACCTGTTCTACGGTTACGGTTTTGGGTCTGTTTTTTCTTTGACATTACAGGGGTGGGCTTTGTTGTTCACACCAAATATAGGCCGTGTACGATAAGATTGTATCAAAAGTTGCTGTTTGAGTTGTAGAATAACCGCTTAAATGCCGCTGTTTGTCTGGTATTCCGGCTTTTTTGGAGCCGGTTCTCAATTAGTAGCTACAATTAATATATGTAAGATTATTTCACCTGAAATTGCCTTATCGAAGAAAAAAACACAATCATCGGCAAAAAAAACAATTCTAAAGAATAATGAGGTTTGTGTTGAATTAAGTGCAGGTACTATTTATTTATGAAATAAACTGATATTATGATTTTGAGCAGGAATTATTTAAAATTATTGTTTTAGCACATTAAAAAATCGTGGCACAAAGTGTCCTGACGGTGTAAATTGTTATGCACGCAGATAATATACACGCCATATAAAAAATCAGGATGAAGAATACATCCTGATTAGTTTACAACTTATTTACATATCTAGTACTCTTCCGAATACCCGATGGTTAATCCGACCCGTACTCCCCATTGCTCAATCCGGTTTTCGGGATTATAAATTAGCGTGGTGGCTACTGTGGGAGAAAGAAAAAAGTTCCAGTCGTCGCGCGGAACGACTTTTAGCCTGTATTGAATTGTACCCGATAATTTCCCCAGCTCATCATACGGATTTCGCCTGTACCAGTAGTCCATACCTAACGGATTGAGCGAGAAATGATGGCGGAACCGGCCTTCGCTATTGGCATATACGCCCATTCCTTCAGGTAAAATGGCGAGTAGCAGCCCGGTTACATTCCAGAATCTTCGGTTTGTGCCGCCAAACCGGCTTAGCAACCATACACCGGCAACCGTGCCGGC
Source organism: Bacteroidota bacterium (assembly GCA_020402865.1). NCBI lineage: Bacteria > Pseudomonadati > Bacteroidota > Bacteroidota bacterium. Next base: position 432,660 of record JADBYT010000002.1, read on the forward strand.
AGGTGCGTGAGCATAAATGCCGCCGTTGGTTCTGGGGCCGATACCCAGCTGCCAGTTAACCGTAAAAATGTCGCCAACAGGCAGATAAAGATTGAACCCGTAGCTTTGCTGAAGCCGGTTGCCGAAAAACGATTGTTCGGCATGGAAGCCACCTTCAATGCCGCCTTGTGCACGCACAAAGCCGGTAAACAGGCAAACGAACAGGGCAGAGGTAAGGAGTTTTTTCATGGTAGGGAAAGATAAATTATTGGTAAGAACTGCACAAATCGGGCCATGTGAGGGTGTAGAGGCAACAAAAAAAGAGCGGATCGGCTGGCCTGTATGGCTTATTTATGATCGTAGCTGATCACCCGTGTTACTTTCCAGGCATTCCCTGTTTTCTTCCAGATCATAATGTTTTTGAATATGCCGCAATCTTCTTTCCCGGCTTCGGTATGGCAAAACTCATGGCGGCAAACTTCTATTGCGCCATAATCGGGAACAGGATATACTTCCATTGTTCCGGCAACCAATTTCCTGCGCAAACCGGTGTCTTTGTTCCGCTCAAACAACAACTGAAAGCCGCTGGCCGTACCCGCAAAATCGGCTAAGCCGCCTTTGTCGTGATAAAACTCTAAACTGTCGGAAAAAAACGCCATGAGTCCGGCACTGTCATGTGCATTAAATGCGGCAAACATGAGACTGTCCTGTGTATATATTTCATCAAATAATGCGGAGGACGCAGGCACGTAAGCGCCGGTTTCTGTTTTCGCCGTGTCTGTCGGGAGCGCCTTGTTTTCATCAGATTTGCAGCCGGTGAGCGCAACAAGAAGAATTATACATGCGGAGAATATTTTTTGCATACACAAATTTAGTTTGCATGTAATGTACAGCTTCTTTCACACCTGTGGCTTACTGCGCTGGCAGCGTGTTAAAACATCCGGGCAAGCAATGCAAGAGCCTGCGGATCTATTTCATGTTCGCCCTGAAAGTGCAGATGCCGGAATGTGACCTGCTGGCTGCGAAGTTCGGTGAGTTGTATTTCGTTTTCTTCGGGCGAGATAAAACGGTCGTTGGAAGCGGTAAGCAGGGTGAGCCGGGTTTGCGGCGGTAGTGTAACCGGTTTCATATCGGGCGGGAAAAAGCCGCACCAGAGAATAAGCTCATCGGCCTTGGTGCGGCCACTATTCAGCCATCGGCACACCGTAGCAGCGCCTTGTGAAAAGCCGAGCACCACAATGCGTACATCCGCGTTAAGCGGTGCCAGCACTTCTGCTGCAACGGCATCGAGCGCGGCAATGTAGTCTTCAATATCGCGTAGCCGGTCTTCGCTGGTCATCCACGAAGCAGCGATGTCGCCTCCGCCTCCTTTCCGGTAGAAGCGGTGAAGACCTTCGGGAGCAACCAGCAGACGGCCGTGTTGGTTAAGTGGGGCAAACGATTGAAGGAATTGGGAGGCGAGTTGTGCATAGCCGTGGCATACAAACCACACTTCACGTACCTCGTGGCTGCTTTGTCCGAGCGTAAAGTAGCGTGCGGTTTTAGCAACCTTTATTTCGTGTTTCCTCATTTTTTCGGAGTCGTATCACCTCCCTCTGTGCCCTCGTCGGTTTGCCAGGGCAGGTAATGGGCGCCAAGCATGGCCAGTACCGGATCAACACGGTAAATGCTTTTGTTTACTTTGTTGCAGAGGATAATTACCGTTACATCATCACTTATTCCGCGATAGAAGGCAGTGGTGTAGCCATGCCACCAGCCATTATGAAATACGGCACGTGCACCATCGTCGAAAGTGCGGATGCGCCAGCCAAAGCCGTAATTCCACGTTTCCTTGCCTTTTAGTTCAGGACTGGCGCCGGTGAATGCGAGTTGCAGCGTTTCCTTTGTGAGTATTTTATGCTGCTTCAGTGCGCGGTCCCAGATAAACAAATCTTCCGGAGTGGAAATTACGCCCTTATCGCCGGTCACATTGTCGAAATAATTATCCTCCCAGTGTTCCCACTTTCTGAAATAGGCCAGTGCCCGGTTGTTAAGCCGCGATGTGTCCGTATTGACCCATGTGTTTTTCATGCCCAGCGGTTTGAAAAAACGGGTGTGCATAAAGCCGGCAAACGACTGTCCTGAAATTTTTTCCACCACCATAGCCAGCAACACATAGCCGGTATTGTTGTAGTCGAATTTTTCGTTTGGCCGGTGATCGGGCGATGGTTTGAGTTTGCGCATCAGTGCCAGCATGCTGTCGTTATTGAAATAAGCCGGCACACGTTTCTGTTCGCGATAGTAATCGTCGCAGAAATAGGTATAGGTAGGTAAGCCGCTGCGGTGTGTGAGCAGGTGGCGAATGGTGATGCCGCTAAATATGCTGTCGGGGAACCAGCGTTGCAGCGGATCGTCGTAATTCAGTTTTTTTTCCTGCTGCAACAGCATAATGGCAGCAGCGGTAAACTGTTTGGATACGGAAGCAAGTTGTATGCCCGACGAAAGTGTGAGCGAATCGTGCCGCGATACATTGGCCCATCCATAGGCTTTGTGAAAGAGCACCACGCCACGCTGCGCAATAAGCACTGAGCCGCTGAAATTGTTTGTAGCGGCCAGTTTTGCAAAATGCGTATCAAGCTGATAGGCCTTACGGTCGGCATCAATGAGTTTGCGCAAAATGGGCGTACTGTCAATAGCCACCGTGTCTTTTGTGGCCTTCTGTGCCTCGTTAGAACTGCACGACGAAAGCAAAAGCCACAGGGCTGAACTGCAGCAGAGGAGGGATTTCATTGGCTCAAAATTGCGGAAAATGAATGTGTGCTCTGCCATTGCCGCTTCCAAGTAATGAACAAATCCGGTGTTGATTACCACAAAAAAAAACAGCCGGTTCATAGCGAACCGGCTGTTTTTACGGGGATGTGAAATGAGTTATTCCACAACAATGACTGCATATTTTGATACGCTCCAGAATTTCTCGGCATCGGTAATTACCAGTTTGTTCACCTTGCCATCGTTGCCTTCAAACTTGTACGATGAGCTGGGGTGGGTGCTCGAGAGCTTGGCTTTCTTCATGTCGCCGCCAAGGCTGATTTCTTTAACCTGAGTAATATCAACTTTCTGGAAATAAGTAAGATCCATGGTTTCGCTGAGCTTTTGCGACTTGCCAATACCAATGAAACCGCCTTCTTTGGTGAGCACACCTTTTTTGATGAGTTCTTTGCTGGTTCCGTAGGCGTAGTAAGCTGTGTTAAGCTGCTCGGTTTTAGCGGCCGACTGCTGCTGCGATTCCTGGTAGTTCATGGTAAGGTTGCTCAGCTCAAGGTTAAGCGATTCGAGCTGTGCTTTGAGGGAGGTGATTTCCTGTTCGCGTGTGGCAAGCGAGGCTTCAAGGTTATCAATGGTTTTCTGCATTTCGGCCACTTTCAGATCACTCTGTTTGAGGCTTTTCTTGGCAGAGGCCAAACGCTGTTTGTTTTTCACCATCAGCTCATAAATAGCGGCAATATCGTTCTTGATTTGCTCTTCGCGGTTGGCTACATCGCCGTTGGCGGTTGAATTGGTGATGATTTTTTCTTTCTGCTTGATTTCATCGAGATTAGCCTGAATATCGTTGAAAGCACGGAAGAATGAATCGAGTGCTGCCTGCTTGGACTCCACCGTGGCGCTGAGTTCGCCATTTACGTTGGTGAGGCTGTCTTTTACAGGATCAGTCTCAGGTTTTTGTTCGCCTGAGCACGATTGGGCAAACCAGGCCAGCGGGGTAAGCAGTAAAATAATGAGCAGCTTTTTCATGCGCGTTTTTTTGTTGGTTGATGCAAAAGTAACGAAAACTCAGTTGTCTGATTGTGTTTTTTATTCGCCAAAAAATGTCAAAATAATTTCAGCTGTTTTTCAGGGCCAATATCGCTGAAACCCGCTACACCAAGGCCAATCAGCCGCACACGTTTTTTCCCGGCTTCGGTAAGTTGCAGTAATTCGAAGGCCGTTTGCAGCAATTCATCTTTATCCGGCGGAGCCAAAAGAGTTTTGCTCCGGGTAACCTGCTTAAAGTCGTGATATTTTACTTTTACCGTTACTGTTCTTCCGGCCAGTTCATACCGTTCGAGACGGCCCATAAGTTTATCAGCCAGACTGGTAAGCTCCTGCTTTAGCAGTTCCAGATCGAGAATATCTTCCGTAAACGTATCTTCCACACTTACCGATTTGGTTTCGCGGTCGGGCTCTACCGGCCTGTTGTCGATACCGCGTACAATCCGGTAGTAAAAGCGTCCGGTTTTGCCGAAACGTTTTACCAGCTCATCCTCGCTGAGTTGCTTGAGATCGGCGCCGGTATGCAGGCCCATGCTTTTCATTTTGGCGGCGGTTACCTTACCCACACCAAAGAAATCGGCCACGGGCAGCTGCTCCATAAAAGCCTCAATACGTGAGGGCCCGATAAACGTAAGCCCGTCGGGCTTTTGCATGCCCGAAGCCACTTTGGCCACAAACTTGTTTACCGATACACCCGCCGAAGCGGTAAGATGCGTCTGCCGTTTAATTTCGGCCTTTATTGACTTTGCAATTTCAATGGCCGAGCCAATGCCCTGCTTGTCGGCCGTCACATCTAAGTAAGCCTCATCAAGCGAAAGCGGCTCCACCAGATCAGTATGCGAATGAAAAATGGCCCTGATCTGTTGCGATACTTCCTTGTACACCGGAAAGCGTGGCGGAACAAAAATGCCCTGCGGACAAAGCCTGTAAGCCTCGCTGCCCGGCATGGCCGAGCGCACGCCAAACTTGCGCGCCTCGTAGCTGGCCGTGAGCACCACGCTGCGCCCGTGCGGCCAGCCCACTATTACCGGCTGCCCCTGCAGCTCCGGCGCATCACGCTGCTCCACCGACGCGTAAAACGCATCCATGTCGATATGTATGATTTTGCGGTCGGGCATTGGTGATTACAAAAATACATCCACTGCTTATCCGTTTTACAAAATGGCAGATGCTGATTTGCAGAACAAACAAGGCCGTGTCAACTAATTGACACAGCCCTGTCTGAACTGAATTTCAAACACTAATTATCTACTTCCTGCCATACACCACCGGACTGCATTGTGCAAAAGGTACCGGCGAGTGCACAGCAATTTTCTCCTGCTGCAAAAACAGCGTAACTAAGCGTTCAAATTCGGTGAGCCGCTCACCTGCAACCTGATTTTGTGGTTCAATGCCTTTGTTTGAAAACGAATAAATGAAATACTCCGCTTTGCCATTGGCATCAAAATACACCCGGTTGAAGCATCGCTGCTCCTGCTTAAATTCAAAACCATTCGCAGTAAGAAATGCAGCCAGCTTTTGAATAAACGCAGTATAAGCTGCACTAAATTTCTGCTGCGCATTTTCGGTTTTGAAAACAGCTAATGCAGTATCGGTATGCACTGCACTTACGTAATTGCTGTCCAGCCAGGATACACGAATATTTTCGCGGCTAATTTGTGCAAACGACATGACCTTTTGTGCGTCAAGTGCTTCGTACATCAGCAAAGCGGAGAGGAGAAACAGGAAGCGCATCAGAGTTTGAATTTTATGGGCAGCACCAGTTTGCTTGCTACAGCTTTGCCGTTTTCATTTGCGGGTGTCCAAACCGGCATCGCGCGGATCACACGAACGGCTTCTGCATCAAGCAATTCGTGAATGCCTTTTTTAACATTCACCTCAGTTATTTCGCCGGTTTCGGTAATGGTGAATTCTGTAAAAACGGTGCCTTGCAACTTTTGTGCTTTCGCTTCGGCGGGATATACAATTGATTTGGCAAGATAATCCATCAAGGCCTTTTCTCCGCCGGGAAATTGAGCCATTACCACGTCATCTGTTTCGGGAACGGCAGGCGGATCGGGAGGTTCAGGCGGTGCCGGTGCAGCAGCAGGTTCAGGCGGTGCCGGTGGTGCCGGAGGCGCAGGCGGATCAGTAATAAACGAATTGAAAAGCAGCATGGCACCTGCAAGTGGCAGCACCAGCAAATAAACCGGGCGCATGGTGTGGCGCGTAGGCATTTGGCGAAGCATGAGTAACCTCCTTTTTAGAAACGATGAATGAAACATGGAATGAACTAATGCAGAAGGGTTCACGCCCATAGCACGGGCCAGCAACACTTCTGAGTAATGCACGCGGTTGCCGCCGCAGGCCTTCTCGTCGGCAATAAACTCGTGCTGTATGCGCAACTGCCGCAGTGCCAACCGGTACAAGGGGTTGAACCACCACACACATTGCAACAATTCGTAAAACAATACATCAAGCGTATGCCATTGCTGCACATGTACACGCTCGTGTGCCAGCACGGCAGGCTTTGAAACGGCATCTATATTTACACCCACATACACACGCCCCAGAAACGAAAATGCTTCGCCCGCGTGTGTGCCCGATAAAGCAAACGCCCCGTCGGCACCGGGCCCTCGGCTGTGACGTATAATGGCAAACAGCCTGTAAAGCCTTGCCAGCAGCAGCAGCACACACACCAGCACACCTGTGGCGTAAAGCATCAGCACCCAATTCAATGAACCGCTTTCGCTTTGCTGTGCAAGAGTTGCGGCTCCGGTGGTAAACGTATCAAGCACCGCAACCGGCAGCACCGCAGTGTGCGTTTTCCAGTGCAGAAACGGAAACAACACACTGAAAACGGCTATGCCAAGCAGGTAAATGCGGTTGAACTGAAAAAACGTATATCGCTTCAGCAGTAAGGCGTACAGCACAAACAGCAGCGAAAAAGCCAGTGTGGATTTGAGCAGATACAGCATGACTTAGCGTTTTTTGTGTTTGGGCTTTTCATTCAGCAATTCATCCAGATCAGAAAGTTTCAGGTCTTTTTCCTTCACAAAAAACGATACCAGATTTTTGAATGATCCGCCGAAATAACCTTCCACTACATTATTCATTGTATGTCTTAAATATTCTTCGCGCGAAATGAGCGGATAGTACTGGTGCGTTTTTCCATATGCATTATGTGCTGCAAACCCTTTTGTTTCAAGTATGCGTACCACTGTGGATACTGTATTGTAGGCCGGCCTGGGTTCGGGAAGCAGCGCCAGAATATCTTTTACAAAGCCTTGCTCGATTTCCCAAAGCACCTGCATAATCTGTTCTTCGGCCGGGGTGAGTGTTTTCATACTGCCAGATTTACTGAATTATTTTCTGCAACAATTATATAACTAAAAGATTAGTTACACAACTATATTTATAGTAATTGGCTATTTTTGTCTGGTAAACGGTTCCTGAATGCATGATAAATGGCTGCCGGATTGTATCCGGTGTGTATTACTGCCAGATCATTATTGTGTTTCAGCTGACATCTGATAAAATCCTGAATCCATGAAACGAAGCAGTTTTTTACTTGCAATTCTTATTCAGCCGTTCCTGTTTTTTTCTGATACGCACAAGTCGGAAACCTATAAATTCAGTGCAGATATTGAAGCCGTACTTGAAGCCGATACGATGCCGTGGAAGTATCAAACCGGCGCAGTGATGTATTCTTTTGCCGGCGATTACCGGAATGCACTTCGGGTGTGGGATAAAGGAATGCATGCACGTAACTATATTCCAACTGCTGCAGACAGTGCACTATTATCCGGCAGTGTATGTAAGGATGCGCGGGAGTATATTATTAATCGCTCAAAAACTGAGCAGGTGATCATTATTAATGAAGCCCACCACAATGCAAGGCATCGCACCTTTACACGCGGTTTACTGGAAGGCTTGTATAAAAACGGTTACCGCTATCTCGGACTGGAAGCCATTTTTGATACGGCCATCAACGTGCGCAACTTTGCCACTTCCGAAACCGGTTATTATACCAATGAACCGGAGTTTGGTAATTTAATTTATGAAGCACGTCGTTTGGGCTTTACGCTTTTCAGCTACGAGGCTTCGGAAGGCAAAAACGGGAAAGCGCGCGAAATTGAACAGGCACAACACATACATGCTTTTATGAAGCAGCACACAAAAGGCAAATACCTTATTCATTGCGGCTACGATCATGTATTTGAAAATGAGGTGCGCAACTGGGAAAAAGCAATGGCTGGCAGGTTGAAGGAATATTCAGCCATTGATCCGCTTACGATTGATCAGGTGAAGTTTTCGGAAAAGAGTGAGCCAGCTCATACACATTATTTTGTGCGTTCAATAGAGGCAGTGCGACCGTTTGTACTGCTGGATAAAGACAATAAGGTGTTTAACGGAATCAGTGAACCGAAACAAACAGACATTACCGTTATTCATCCGCTTACGGTTTACTACAACCAACGGCCGCACTGGTTTACCGACGAAAAGGAAAGTTATGTGCTGCCCGAGAAAAAACGAATTAAATATACTTACCCGGTACTGATTCTGGCCTACCGTAAAAAGGAATACGAACAAAAAGGAATTCCGGCAGATCTTATTGAATTAAGTAACAACTCGACCCACCCCCGGCTGTACCTTAAAAAGGGCAAATACACACTGGTGGTAAAAAACAGGGATTACCAGATTGTGGATCGCTTTGACGTGAACGTCAAGTAGATGTCAGGCTCTAATTATTTTAAAAGTATTTCCTGTCATATTCCCGGTAGTCCCTGTCAAATCAAACTGCCGGTTTGGTTATTTTACTGCAAGCCGAACAGCAGCATAATTTTCCGCATTACTTCCTGCGGGCCAATGATGACAATAGGTAATGCAAATGCCATAATCCATACGGCACATACGGCAAGTTGCCCGGCGATGGAAAGGTTATAATCAACAGGTTCCTGCAGCAGGCTGCGCAGTCCGAGTTCCTCGCTGCGGCGTTGATCGTCCGGGATTTCGGCCCAGGTGTATTGGTCGATGTAGCCGAAAGACGTATCGTAAAGCGGCAAATACCTGCGCAGCCGCATAAATTCCTGATCGGTAAGCTCGTTGTAATTCTGCTGGAAGTCAACTCCGTTGGCCAGCATTTTGCGGCGTGCGGGCAGTGCTTTCCATTCCGACATGGCCATGCGTATGGCCATAAAACCGAGTAATCCCCAGAAGATGCTGCCGGTGCTGATTACCAGAATTACCGAAAGCACGACCACCGAGGCATGCATAATAATTGCGTAGATACCATCCTGCCTGCCCATGAGCATATTCATTACCCGCCCGCCATCAAGCGGCTGAAAAGGCAGCAGATTAAGTGCGTTGATGAATATGGCGATGAAAATGAGGTACTCGCCATATTGCGGAATTTCAAGGGGCAGTAAAAGCAGCACCGAGGCCAGCACCAATCCGGGCACCGGACCGGCCAGCGAAACGATTACTTCCTGCGACTGAATGCTGCGGCTTCGTTTACCGCTTACAAAGGCGCCGAGGAGCGGAATAAAGACCATACGCAGGCCTTTGAAACCGAAAAACCACATGGCCAGCAGGTGCCCCAGCTCATGCACAAGAAAAATGCCGGTAATGCCGCTGGCCAGCTGCCAGCTGCGCGAAAGATAGTAGAGCAGCAGCCAGGATAGCACCACACTGCCCGCAAACCAGAGCAAACGCCGTGAAAGCGGCTGAATGCGCTCCTCGCCAAAAAACATCGGCTTGAGCGGTTGCGGCGGCGGTTCGGGCGCAAGGGAGGTCTGTTCTTCCATATTATGCAAAGATACAACGCCATTTACTCGAAAAAATGCATCTTGCATACAATAATGCAGCCAGCCGCACCGACTATTCGTGTGTATGAAGAACGCGCTGCCTTTAAACACGGCTATGGCTGCTGAACAAAACCGGCTTCTGGAAGAGACGCTGCGCAGGGAACGCCGCCGACTGCTCGACTTCATCCGCAAGCGTATTCCTGACGACGAGGACCCTGAAGACATTGTACAGGATGTGTTCACCGAGTTGGCTGAGAACATGCGCATGGAGCGGGTGATTGAGCGCGTTTCGGGCTGGATTTATCAGGTAGCCCGAAACAAAATAGCCGATTTATTCCGCCGCCGCCGCAGTACTTCGCTCGAAGGCCTGTATTCGTCAACCGGCGATGACGGCGAAGAACGGCTGGGCCTGAACGACCTGCTGCCTGACGAGGCCGACGGGCCCGAAGCGGCTGTAACCCGGCGCGTACTCATGAACGAGCTGATTCTGGCACTCGACGAACTGCCCGAAGAACAGCGATGGGTGTTTTGGGAAAACGAAGTGGAAGGACGCACCTTCCGCGAACTCTCCGAGGCCTCGGGCGTTTCGCTAAACACCCTGCTCTCCCGCAAAAGGTATGCTGTACTCTTCCTGCGCGAAAGACTGAAAAACCTGTACGCTGATTTACTGAACGACAACACATAAAAATACAACACCATGAAATGGTTTTTTAAAATTCTGGGAGGTATAATCCTGTTTGGTGCACTCGCCTTTTTACTGGGCTGGGTAGTAATGTGGCTCTGGAACTGGCTTGTGCCCGAACTTTTTGCCGGACCCGTAATTACCTACTGGCAGGCCTGGGGCCTGCTCATCCTCTCCAAACTTCTGTTTGGCAGCTGGGCTAAAGGCGGTGGCGGACATCACCACCACGGTCCCGGTGGCTGGAAAGGCAAACAGGGAGGATACTGGAAAAAACGCTGGGAACGCAAACTGGCTGGCATGACACCCGAGCAACGCGAAGTATATATTAAACGTATGCGCGAGCGTTGCGGATGGAGTTGGGATTACGAAGAGCAGCCTGCTGCCGGTGATAACCCTCCGCAAAACTAATTCGATTACTAAAAAAGCCGCCCGTTCACAGGCGGCTTTTTTAGTTTTTGCCCGTATTCATTTGAACTAAATAGCCATTCAACCAGAGTAAATATTCAGATTGTCCGAATATTGATCGAGATGCACCAGTGGTGTAAATGTGTTTTTGATTTGTTTGCTGAACGCTCATCTTTGAAACCAATATCCCCCTTGTCAAATTTTGTACACCGCATTCACTTCAGCGAATAGTACAGCTGTTCTGTTCCAGTGAGGTTTATTGCCGTGTTACGAAATATGCAGGTTCACTGCAGCGGTTTGTGACTGAACTGTATGCAGCAGCGGCACCACGTGGTTGTGGTGCCGCTGATATTTTTAAGGAATTGTAATCACAATCAGGTGGTGGCCGGAACGGGATTTAAACGCTGGCGGCTGAGTGAGAAAATGACCAGAAGCAATGTACCTGCACTGAGCAGCCACACGGCAAGTGGTTGTTGCGGCGTATTGTTTCCTCCGCCTCCAAACACCGGCATCATTCCGCCCCGCTTGGGTTCATCGTCTTTATTGCGTTTGAGATACATGTTGTATTCCGCAGGATAATCACGATGTCCGTCGATGCTGCGGCCAGAGAGCCACTGATAGGTGTAAAGCTCATTCCAGCGGCGCTGCCCCAGCTCGCGTATGTATTGCTGGCCCGCACTGCAATCGAAACTGCCGCCGGCAGGATTGGTGAGTACGTAGCGTGCCTGATAGTTTTGCTTGTTGGGCGTTTCCTGAAACATGAGATCCTGCGGAAATGTAGAACGATTATACGTTACGTGCATGCGCGTGAAATACACAAATCCGCTGGCGCCGCCCCAGCCGTTTGATACCAGCCAGTTTACACCAGCTTCGGCCAGTTCGTTAAACATAGGCGGAGGCCCCACACAGGGATCACATTTCATGCCGCCGTTCAGCGTAACGTCCCAGGCATATTCCAGAAACACTACATTTTTACCTTCGCGCTTCCAGGTTTTTGAATACGTATCGCGGTAAAAATCGCTGAACTCATCGCGCACAAACAAAGGCACTTTCTGTCCTGTAGGCATGGGCACCGTGCGGTAATTGGTGGTTTCGATGCGTCCTTTGCGCGAAAACGCATACACCAGCATGTCCTGATCGCCGTTGGCATTGGCCATACCCAGACGAATAGGCAACATGAATTTTGGTGAATTGAATTTAATCTGAATCGGGCTCAGGGGCAATGAACCATCTACATTTTCACTGCCACCCTGTTTGCGGAATTCCTCCACATTTACCTTCACCACAAAAAACTTCATGTTGCTTTTGATATACGGATCAAGCACCTCTTTTGCACCGGCCGGAATTTTATAACCATTGTCATTCAGCCATCGCTCAAGCCCGCCCGATTCCTGTGCCGAAAGGATGAGAATATCATACTCACCTACCGTATATTTTGCCTCAATTTTTACCTGGTAATTTGCATCGTTCAGCACTATATCGGCAGCGCCTGACTTTTCTGATTCAGCAGCCATGGGCACAGCTGCATACCGGTCACGGTAGTAATACGTCTGGCAGGGATCTTCGTCGTAATACTCCACCAGACGCGGTGCAGAGTACGCATCAAGCTGATCGAAGATCATGCGGTTTACCACTTTGATGTCGTTCTTTTGCAACACAACCGGCACGGGCACTACCATCGCAAAATCATTTACCGGTCCGTTAAAATCGCTCGACATGGTGATGGTAGAAAGTTCGCCATCGCGCACAATAATTACCTGCGATGTTTTATTGGAAAGTTTAACATCGGCTTTTGCTACGTAAAAGCCGCAAAAGGCATTTGCATCTCCGGCAAGGAGGAATAATGCTGCGGCTGCTGTGAGTAACTGTTTCATGTGAAAAAGTATTGGGATGATTAAATCAGAACTACAGCTATGAGATGCAACAGAAAGAATCATTTCACACGCAGACAAAAAATTTCGGAATTCAGTTTATTTCAATAGAAAAAGCGGTTTCGCTGTAATGTGCAGATTTGGAGGCAAACCGGCTCAAAAGCGAAACCGCCACATTGCTTTCTCTTTAGTTAGAACCCATCAGGAGAAAGCAATAACGGGGGTTAGGAAACTACGGGGAGGCGTGTGCGGCTGAGTGCAAAGAATACAGCAGAGAGTGTAAGCAACGAGAGCACGAATACGGGTAAACGATTTCCGGGGCCATTGCCAGAATTGCCGCCGAAGGGGATGAGTTCGTTTTGTTTTTCTTTTTCGTGGCGTGCTTTTTCTTCGGGGGTGAAAGGGCGCATTTGTGCGTCGTACTGATTGAGATATGCCAGATCGCCGGGCGCTCTTTCGCCGGTGAGTTGCTGGTAATTGGTAAGTTCTTCGAGCCGGCGTTCGCGGAGTTTACGCAGGTAATGCTGTCCTTCGTAACAATCAAAACCCGAATAGCGCGGCGGAATATGCCTTACATAACGCGCCTGAAAGTTTTCGCGGTTGGGCGTTTCCTGAAACATGAGATCCTGCGGATAATGCGCCCGGTCATACGTTACATGCAAACGCGTAATGTAAACCTGTCCGGTGTTTGGCCCCGATACTGTAGCCCATGAAGCTCCGGCATCGTGCAAATCGTTTACATAAAGCGGCGTGCCCACACAGGGATCGCACGGCACCGGATTTTGTGGCGTTACATCCCACGCATATTCCAGAAACACCGCATTGCGGTTGTTTGCATTAAGCGACTGCTGATAAACTTTGTGGTAAAATTCGGTAAACTTATCGGCCACAAACACGGGCACATTCAGGTTGGTGGGAATGCTAACCGTGCGGTAATTTGTAGTTTCTATGCGTCCTTTTGGCGAAAGCAGATACACAATCATATCCTGCGCATCGGTGGCATTAGCCATACCCAAACGAATAGGCAGCATAAATTTGGGCGAATCAAATTCAATTTGAATGGGACGAAGCGGAAACACTCCATTGCTTACATACGGGTTGCGGCGGCGTACTTCATCCATGTTTGCCTTTACCACAAAAAATTTCATGTTGGAGGCGATGTACGGATCAAGTACTTCTTCGGCCTTATCGGGAATTTTATAGCCGTTTTGCAGCAGCCACTTTTTCAATCCGCCCGACTCAGTGGCCGAGAGAATGACCACTTCGTATTCGTCCACATTATACTGTGCTTCAACTTTTACGCCTGCCACCTCATCAAAGAGCATTACGGTAGAGGTTCCTGAAACAGTAGTGGTAAAGTTGTACGCAAACCAATTTACAGAGTCGGCCAATTGTCGCGGGCAAAGTTCGGGATCGTAATACTCGGCCATGCGCGGCGCGGTATAGTCGTTGAACTTTTCAAAAATGCTGCGCTCTTTTACACGAATCTGATTGCGTTTAAGCACTACGGGCACGGGCACCACCATAGCGAAGTCTTTCACATCGCCCTGAAAATCGCTCGACATAGTGACCACATTATTGTTGCCGTTTCGCGATACAATGACCTGCGAGGCTTTATTGAGCAGTGAGGCATCTGTTTTAGCTACGTAAAAGCCGCAGAAAGCCTGAACCGGTTGCTGCATCAGCAGCAGCGCGGCGAGCACGGCCGGTAAAAGTTTTTTCATGGGGTGAAGTGTTGGGATGTGCTATTAAGCCACAGTAAGCCGGCGGCGGCTGAGTGCGAAGAAAATGGCTGTGAGTGTGCACAGCGAAAGCAGGAATACCGGAAGCTGTTTACCGCCGCCTGTGCTGCCGCCATCCTCATTTCCGAAAGCAGGAATGAAATTTTCTTTTTTCGGTTTGCCGCTTTCGTCTTTCAGGGGGCGCATTTGTGCATCAAACTCACTGAGATAGGTCGTGTATTCGGAAGCACGCTCGCCGGTGAGGGTTTGATAGTTTGCCAGTTCTTCGAGACGGCGTTCGCGCAGGCGGCGCAGGTAGCGCTGGCCTTCGTCGCAACTGAACTCGCGGTAATAGGGCGGATTGCGGCGTACATAGCGCACCTGGTAGTTTTCACGATTCGGTGTTTCCTGAAACATGAGATCCTGCGGATAGTGTGCACGGTCGTAAGTTACATGCAGGCGTGTAAAGTAAACTTTGCCGTTTGCATCGCCCACACTGGCCCATTTTACGCCGGCCTGCTGCAAATCGGCCAGATAAAGCGGTGTGCCCACGCAGGGATCGCATTTAACCGGGTTTTGCGGGCTCACATCCCAGGCATATTCCAGAAACACCGCATTGCGGCCTTCTTCGTTGAGGCGTTTGTTGTAAATCTTGCTGTAGAATTCAGAAAAACGACTGGCTACAAACACCGGCACATCGGTATTGGTGGGCATGTTTACGGTGCGGTAGTTGGTGGTTTCGATACGGCCTGTACGCGAAAGTGCATACACAATCATATCCTGTGCTTCGGTTGCATTGGCCATGCCGAGACGAATAGGCAACATGAATTTGGGCGAGTTGAAACTGATCTGAATGGGGCGCAGCGGATACACACCGTTGGTCACATACGGATTGCGTTTCTTCAACTCATCCATATTTACTTTCACCACAAAAAACTTCATGTTGCTGAGCACGTAGGGCTGCAATACTTCTTCGGCCTTGCCGGGAATTTTATAGCCATTCTCATCAAGCCACTGCTTCAGCGCGCCCGATTCTTTGGCCGAAAGCACCACAATGTCATACTCATCAATGGTATATTCTGCTTCTACTTTTACCATAGAAGACTTCTTGTATTTTAAAGTTGGCGAGCGACTGACCGAAGTAAGCTGTACAGATTCAAGACGAGAATATTCTGCCACATCATCATACGGACGCGGACATACTTCAGGATCAAAATACTCGGCCATGCGTGGTGCCGAATAGTCGCGGAAGCGGTCGAAGATGTTGCGTTCGAGAATTTTTATTTCGTCGCGTTTAAGCACTACGGGCACGGGCACCACCATGGCAAAGTCTTTTACATCACCCTGAAAATCGCTCGACATGGTAATGGCCGAACGGTCGCCATCGCGTACAATAATTACCTGTGAGGCTTTGTTGGTAAGTGTGGCATCAGCCTTGGCTACATAAAACCCGCAGAAAGCGTGGAGCTGTGCAGCCAGCGCCGATGCAGCAAAAAGGAGAATATACTTTTTCATTTTGCAAGCGTGTAAGTGAGTGAAAAATGTAACAGCAACTATCGCTGCCATTTGAAATTTTGTCCGGGCATGAAGCGATTGAACAGCGGCACCAGCGGCGAAAGGCTGATGAGCGCCCAAAGCGGAGCAGTATGAATAAATGCTTTTGTGCTCAGCCACCAAGCCAGCACAGCCACCAGTGCCGCCCAGATGATGCGGGCCTTGCGCGAAAGCGGGGTAGCCATAGGATCAGTAATCATAAAAAACGAGAAGAGCAGGAGAGAGCCCGTGTTGAGCTGATGAAAAAAGAAATCGTGCGGCCAGCCGAGATAAAGCACATTGCGCACATAATTGAGGCCGAGGAATACGATAAGGAATGTAAACGCCGTATCAAGACGCTTTACTTTAAGCAACACCACCAAACCGAGGCAGCCCACAAGCATGAGCAGCAATGCACTGCTGCCCCACTGCCCCGGCGATACCCACGCATCGCCCGTAATGAGCAGCGCCATAAGAATGCCAAAGTTGGCCGGATTGAATACGTGCCGCCCCTGGATGCGGATGATAAATTTGCTTGAAATAGCAATTACAGCCGCCAGCACAAACGTCCAGATACTGTTGGCCTGCATCATCAAACAAATACTCATGGATGAAATGAGTGCGCTCTTTAAACCCGTCCAGTCTTTTGTGGTAAACTGTATAAACAAAGCCTGCACGGCAAGACAGGTAAGAATAATGATATTGAGCCGCAGCAACGAAATTTCCCAGCCCAGCGCAAACATGCCAAAGAGCAGAAAGGTAAGCTGAAATAAAACCTGATAATGACGGGCATCGCTGCTGAACCATGCGGCAATTTCGCGAAGCAACGGTGGTGTTAACGATGTGAGGCGGCTTCTGAGCGGAAGGAGAAGTGTGGACATGCAGATAATTTTTTGGGTTCTGCAGTAAGGATGCCGCGCCACGAATAATTCCATACAAATTCTCCAGTGTCAATTTCAAATTATTCATTTTCAATAATTTACAATACAACCTCCCTCATCTGCTTACATCCGGTAAGCATTTCCCATTATGGTCATATTTTTTTAACATGGCCCGAAGGATTACCCGGCCGGAAACGTCCAACACAGGAACAAACCAAACCCAACCAATCCTAATCAACTCACAAACTGATCGTTACATTTTACTGTTGTGCTGCAATAATCGCCCCCGGGCCTAATTCATCAGCGCATGGATAATGAATTAAGCGATCTAGTAAATAAAACGCTATCTGATGAAGCAGGTTTTGCGCTCACTTATTGCAACCATAATGCTAACTGTGCCTGTTGCCATTTCGGCACAGCAGTTTCCGGGTTATACACTTTACAGCACCAGCAACAGTACTACTGCACGGCTCATAGATACAGCCGGAGCGGTGTATCACACATGGACCGGACTAAGCGGTCAAACCGGCTATTCGTCGTATTTGCTGCCTGACGGGGTGTTGCTGCGTACGGTGAAAGTAACCAACAGCACCTTTACCGGCGGCGGCATGCATGGCCGTGTACAAAAGGTTGACTGGAACGGCACGCTGCTCTGGGACTACACCTACTCATCATCTACCTACTGCGCGCACCACGATGTGTGTGCACTACCCAACGGCAACGTACTGATTATTGCCTACGAACTCAAAAACAGCGCGGCAGTTACACAAGCCGGCTGCTCACAGGCCATTACCATGTGGCCCGATAAGCTGATTGAAGTGCAGCCAACAGGCGCCACCACCGGAACCATTGTGTGGGAATGGAACCTCTGGGATCATCTCTGCCAGAGCGTGGATGCAAACAAAGACAACTACGTTACTTCTACCGCTGCGCATCCCGAACTCTGGGACATCAACGCAAACATTACAAAAGAAATCTGGCACATGAACGGGGTGGATTACAACCCCATGCTTGATCAGATTGTGCTGAGCGCGCACAATACCGATGAATACTATGTAATTGACCACAGCACCACCACCGCCGAAGCAGCTTCGCACAGCGGCGGCCGTAGTGGCCGTGGCGGCGATTTCCTCTACCGCTGGGGCAACCCGTCGAATTATGGCCAAACCGGCACCACCAACTTCAACGTGTTGCATGATGCACACTGGATTCCCGAAGGCTGCCCCAACGCAGGCCAGCTTGTGGCGCTCAACAACAAAGGCATTTCGCAATCGCAATCGTGTGTGGATATGACGCAGCCTCCGCTTTCGGGCTTTAATTATACATACACAGCCAACACAGCCTGGGCGCCCGCCACTTACACGCAGCGGCTTACCTGCACGGGCGGTACCACCAACATGGGCAACTCCAATCAGCTGCCCAACGGCAACCACCTTGTGTGCCTTGCACTTTCCGGTACCATTTACGAAACCGATGCTGCCGGCAACACACTCTGGTCGTTTACCGCATCGGGCTCTGTGCCGCAGGCACACCGCTACGCTACCTGCTATGTGAACGCAGCTGCGCCAGCCACACCGGTAATCACCACAAACGGCAACACACTTACATCTGACCCGGCCACCACCTATCAGTGGTATTTAAACGGTACACAAATTGCCGGAGCAACTTCGCAAAGCTATACGGCCACTGTGTCTGGCACCTATCAGGTGCGCACTACCGATGCAAACGGCTGCAGCTATGCCTACTCAGCGTTGCTCGATCTTTCGGTGCCCACCGGCATTGCGGCATTGCCTGCCAGTGATGATTTTGGCATTTTTCCCAACCCGGCAGGTAATGTGCTTTACCTCATTGGTACATTTACAGGAAATGATTTCGGAATTCAGCTTGTGAATATGGCCGGACAAACCGTGCTCACCGAAAGCAACACGCGCGAACTCAATCTCAGCAACCTGCCCGAAGGCATGTACATTGTGCAGGTACGCACCGAATCAAACGCCATCATTACCCGCCGTTTAATCATTGCCCGATAATTTAGTGCTATGAAAAAAACAGTTTTTGTTTTTGTACTTCTCCTCGCTGCCGTTTGTGCCGATGCGAAAAAAGTAAAATTCTCAGTCGATATGTCGTCGTGGCAATTAACCGCAAACGGCGTTCATATTACCGGCGATTTTCAGGACGAAGCCGGTTTGGGCAGCGACTGGGATCCGGCTACGGCAGCCATGACACAGGATGCCGCTGATACAAATATCTATACGCTTGTAGTTGATCTTCCGGCGTTCCGAGCGTATGAATACAAGTTTGTAAACGGCATTTTCGGCTACGAGCAGGAGTTTGTACCGCTGCAGTCGCGTGTGAATTATAACTTCATTGACAGCCGCTGGATTTATCTGGATTCGCTGGACAATGATACGCTGGATATTGGTGCCATACGTTTCAGCGGTAATGCGCCTGCGGGTAAGCAGCTTGTGCGTTTTTACGTGGATATGCAAAACGAAACTTCGGTAAGTACCGCCGGTGTACACCTGGCAGGCTGGTTTCAGAACTGGAGCGCATCAGCCACGCGCATGTATTCGTTTGACGGGAATGTGTATGAATACTTAACTTATGTGGACAGCAACAATACCACGGCGGTGTATGAATACAAATTTCTGAACGGTAACACCCCGCCGGATTACGAAAGCCTGCAAAGCTGGTGTGCTTCGGCAAATAATTACCGCTACATTTCGGTAAACAGCGACACGATGCTGAATACGGTTTGTTTCAGCAGCTGCGGGGCGTGTACAACGGTGGGCATGAATGAAGTTGCAGCTGCGAAAGTGAATGTATATCCCAATCCGGCACACGATATACTGAATATGAATATGCCCGAAGGTGTAAATGTGTGTACCGTGCAATTGACAGATGCTGCGGGGCGAATGGTGTATGAATTGCAAAATGCAACCGCTGCACAAATGCAGCTCAACGTGCAGCAATTTGATGCCGGGTTATATGTGCTGCGTATAGCCGATGCGGCAACGGCTCAGGTATGGCAGCAACGTGTAATTATTAATTGATTCGCCACGCATAATGCAACCTTTACTTCGGATTAAGCTGCTGCTTTTGCTTTCGCTTGCAGGATGGAACACATCATACGCACAAGGCAGTTTTTATGCGCGAGATACCATTCAGGTAATCGACATTACGTTTGCGCAAAGCAACTGGGACTATATGCTTGACACGGCCAAAACGGGCAGCGACGGGTATATTCTTGCTGTGCAATGCGTGATAAACGGTGTGGTGTTTGACAGCGTGGGCGTGAAATTTAAAGGCAACAGCAGCTACGATTCAAGCCGTACAAAAAATCCGTTGCACATTGAACTTGATTACATTCACGGCAATGCCGACTATCAGGGTTTTGATAATATAAAACTCGGCAACGGATTTTCCGATCCTTCGGCGGTGCGTGAGGTGCTTGCGTTTGATATACTTGGTAATTATATGGATGCCCCGCGCTCAAATTTTGCGCGGGTAACCATAAATGGCAATTATTACGGCCTGTTCAGTAATACCGAGTCAATTGATAAGGATTTTCTGAGCACACACTTTTATTCGCAAAACAATTCATTCTTTAAGTGCAATCCGGTGAATGTGCTGAGCGGACAGGTGCCTAATTTGCTTTATCTCGGTCAGGACAGTGCAAACTATTACAGCCGTTACGAGATCAAATCGGCTTATGCCTGGAAAGAACTGATTGCGCTTTGTGATACGCTTGCCAATTCGCCCGCAAGTATTGATACGGTAATTGATGTGGACCGTGCGCTGTGGATGCTGGCGTTTAACAACGCGCTGGTTAATCTTGACAGTTATACGGGTGCGTTTGCACAAAACTATTATCTCTACCGCGATGACAACAGGCAGTTTGTGCCTGTTATCTGGGATCTGAACATGTGTTTTGGCGGATTTACCAATACGGGCACAGGTATATTAAATGTAAGTGCCATGCAGCAAATGACCCCGCTGTTGCATGCTACATACGGCGCCCGCCCGCTCATTGTAAAGCTGCTGGCCGATTCGACCTGCAACCGCATGTACATTGCACACATGCGAACAATTATGAGTGAGTTTGTGGCTAACGGTAGTTACCTGACGCTTGGGCAAAACCTGCAAACGCTTATCGACAGTTCGATACAGGCTGAAACGGCGCCGCTGTATCCTTACGCGGGTTTTCAGCAAAATCTTAATTCAACGGTATCGGGCATTGTGGGTATTTCCACACTTATGAGTGCGCGCGATACTTACCTCAACGGTACAGTGCAGTTTACTGCGGTGCAGCCGGTGGTAAGTGCAGTAACCGCGTCACCTGCAGCGCCGTTGCTTAACGGTACGGTTTACGTAACGGCTTCCATTACCAATGCCGCCCAGGTGTGGCTTGGTTTCCGCGATCAGGTGTACCGCCGCTTTTACCGTGTGCCGATGTACGATGATGGCCTGCATCAGGACGGTGCCGCAGGTGATAATGTGTATGGCGCATCATTTACGGCAAGTTCGGCGCTGATGCAGTATTACATTTATGCGCAAAATACCAATGCCGGCATATTTTCGCCGCAGCGTGCCGAGCATGAGTTTTACAGCATAATAGTTGCCACCACCACGCCGCAGGCCGGCGAAGTAGTAATAAACGAATTTGTGGCCAGCAATGCCGCCGGTGCTGTAAACGAAGCCGGTAACCACGAAGACTGGATTGAGCTTTACAACCGCACCGCCACACCGTTCAGCCTGAGCGGACTGTATTTGAGCGACGATGCCGGCAATGTATTCAAAAGCCCGCTGCCCGATGTTATAATTCCGCCCTACAGCTACCTTATTGTATGGGCCGATGGTAATGCGTCAACAGCACAATATGCGCATTGTAATTTCAAACTCTCGGCTGCCGGCGAAATGATTTATCTGAGTAATGCAAACGGCAATGTGCTTGACAGTGTAATCTTTGGTGCGCAAACAGCTGATGTGTCGTTTGGCCGTTGCCCGAATGGTTCAGGTGCTTTTCAGTCGTTTAATCCGCCCACATTCAATGCACTTAATACATGCCCGGCCGGCGTACAGGAAAATGCAGCCACAACAGTCAGTACCATTGCCTATCCCAACCCGGCAAACAATCAGGTAACGCTGTTCACCAACCACGCAAACGCGGTAAAAGCCGAGCTTACCGATGCTGCCGGGCGACTGATTGCACAAAGCATATTCTACAACGACAAAGCCGAAATGACCACCGCCGAATTGCCGCAGGGCATGTATTTCTTCCGCATTGCGAATGAAGAAGGAACATATATTGACAGCGGGAAAATTCTGATTATGCACTAGGGAATTGATTTGTTTGGTTTTTTGATGCACCAGACAGTATTAATTAGCCCCGGCTGCAGCGGCACCCCGCAGGAGCCCCTTTTTTAGGGGGCGACGAGGAGTATAGCGGAAGACGGGACAGGTGTGCATGAAAAGCACTTCAGCGTTTGCTCCTTTCCATCTTCATCATTCAATAAAAAAACTCAAGCCGGAAAAGCCTGAGTTTAGTATTGGGGTTACGAACGTTTACTGTTCGTACTTAATTACTTTTTTTACCCGGTATCCTTCACCCGTAAATAAGATGAGATAATACAATCCGGCAGGAAAAGACCTGAAGTCGATCTGAAACTGAATCTGATCGTTTACGGTAAGTGTATTTGTATAATGTATTTTCCCGAAACGGTCGAGTATCTGCACATATACAATATCTGGTAAACGCACCATTGCATTTACGGTAATGTAGTCGATGGGGGGATTGGGCGTAAAATCAAAATCCACATCATCGCAAATGGTGTTGCTTGTCCAGGAAATAAGTCCGGCATTTCGGGCAAAGCAGTCGTTGCGGTAAGTATAACCGTCGCATCCGCACACGGGCTCCCAGCGCGGATCGCAGGCGCCGCCAAACACAATGCGCGATGTATCAATACATGACTGGGCTGCTGCGGTGCCGGCCAGTGCGAAGACCAGATACAGTATTGCGAGGTAACTTTTCATTGAAGTAAAGTTAGCCATTCGTTTTGAATGAAGAAAACGAGCAGAGCAGGGTGGGAAATATGCGTATCTTTAATGGTGCGAAAATTATTGCCCCTTATCGCGTTGGTTTGTATGCTGAATCAGCTTTCGGCACAAACAGTTATTCAGGTAAATCCGTCTCAGTCGCCCGTGCAGTCTGTAGCCGATTTCAGGCCGGGCATTTTTTTTGTACCCAAAACGCAGGATGGTTTCAATGCATATTTTAACTCGAATACCCGTTTTAACGGTGTGCGGTTAAACATTATTGAAAGTGCGCTGAACAACAGCAGCAACCTTTCGCAATGCCTTGCTATTCTTGAGCAGTTCAGAACAGATGTGCTGGCGGTGAGTCAGCGCAGCCAGCAGCTGGTGCTGATTTTTGAAAAAATGCCTGCGTGGCTCAGCAGTTCAAACAACAGTGCGCCTGCGCAAACGCCGGGCTGGTCGGTGCTTAACACAAAGCCGCCGGCGAGCTGGACTGCCTGGCAAACGGTGGTGGACAGCATTGTAAGCAAGATAAACAATGCTTGGGGGCTTGATCCGTATTATGAAGTGTGGAACGAGCCCGACATTGGTTCGTGGACAGGCACGGAAGCTGAATATATGAAACTGTTCCGCACTACGCGTGCGGGCATTAAAGCGGCTGACGCCAGTGCAAAAGCAGGAGGCCCGGCTGTGAATTACTGGGCAAACGGACTTTCGCGCACGTTCATTCCCGAAAAAATACATGCTGATACGTTTGCCCGGCATTCGCTTATTGCACATCTGCTCGACAGCTTGGCCATTACGGCCGAGTTGCCTGATTTTCTTTCGTGGCACAACTTTACACCGGCCGAAGCCGATTTACTTCAGGCGGCCACAACCGTAAATTCATTTCTGAACAGTCGTCAGCTTCCTGCGCTCCCGCTTATTCTCAGTGAATGGAATGCGCCATCGGCCCTGCGCGATGTGCCGGCGGGTTTTGCCTTTGTGCAGCGGATAAATCAGAGTGCAGTACTTGATACGTATTATGCATTCGACTGCATTGCCGCCTGGCAGGATTTTTCGCCATCGCCGGTAGAGTTTCATCAGGATTACGGACTGATAAGTTACGGCGCGCTTGAAAAACCGGTTTGGAAAATGCTGCAGGTAGTGGAGAAGCATCAGCATTTGCCGTGGCATACGGCCACACAATTTAACTCCACATTCAATCTTACCAATTATTATTCGGTAAGCGGCGATACGTTGCGGCTGATGCTTACCAATCAGAATTTCCCCGGTATTCTTGCCGCATTTCAGGAGCTTGTGTACAGCGGCTGCACATCGGTAGCGCAACTCAATGCCGATGGTTACCTGAATATTCAAACGGGTGATGTGTCGCGGCTTGATTCGGCATTAAGGAATTTAATTACGGTAAGCGGTACACTTCCTTCAGATGCTTGCATATTAGCTGCGCAAAGTGTGTATGCGCAGCAGGATTCGTTGTGGCGGCAGGCGCTTGCTGTTCAGCTTCAGGTGCTCTATTTGCAGGGCAACACGGCGGGCAAAATGTATCGTATCGACTCGACACACAACAATATCATTTATCGTTATGATTCATTGCGCAGTGCCGGATACTCACAAGCAAATGCAATTACATACCTTCTTCCGCAGCAACAACTGCAGGGCGAAAACATTACGCTGACCAATGGTCAGTTTCAGTTTGCAATGCAACCCAACTCATTTATTATGATTGAAATTCCGGGTGTAATAACCGGACAAAATTCACCGGAATTTCTGAAAGCCGAAGTATTTCCCAATCCGGCCGGTGAGCAGGTGCATGTGCAATGCGAAACGCCGGTTGTATCATGGACACTCTGCAACATTCAAGGTCAACTGATAAACAGTCAAAGCAAAATAAACACAACCGCATTTTCAATTCCTGTAAATGAACTTGGCAACGGTGTGTATATATTGCATATTGAAACCCTGACCGGCCGCGTACAGCAACGCATTACGGTTAAGCATTAACGTATGCGCCACACATTGCCCGTTTTTTCTGCCGGAGATGTAAAACGGTATGCGCTGCATGCACAGGGCCTGCTGCAAAAAGGCGGATTCGGTAAAGGCCGTGAGGGTACACTTAATACACTTGAGCATTTAGGGTATGTGCAGCTTGATACGCTTGCTGTGGTTGCACGGGCGCATCATCATACACTCTACACACGCACGGCAGGCTACGATGAAACGCATCTTGCCGGATTACTGGCTGATAAAAAGGTATTTGAATACTGGAGCCATGCCGCGTCGTATCTGCCAATGCGCGATTACCGGTTTTCGCTGGTACGGAAGCAGCTTTACCGCAACGGGCAGCAGCACTGGTTTGTGAGTCATAAAAAGTTGTTGAAGTATGTGCTTGACCGCATTACAGCTGAAGGGCCGTTGCAGGCGCGGCATTTTGAAACCGACCGCAAGCGCGGGAGCTGGTTTGACTGGAAGCCCGCAAAAGTGGCGCTTGAGCAATTGTTTATGGATGGCACGCTGATGGTGAGTGCGCGGCAGGGTTTTCAGAAAGTGTATGATCTGGCCGGACGCGTATTGCCTGAAGGCATGAATACGAGTGTGCCTGATGCGCGCGAGTATGCTGCATATTTGATTGAAAGCACGTTGCGGGCACATGGATTTGCCACGGCAGGGCAAATGACTTATCTGCGCAGAAATGCATTGGTTGCAGTTAAAGACGAACTTCAGCAGCAAACAGAAGCAAAACAGCTTATCTCGTTTCATTTGCACGGGAGCAAAGAGGTGTACTATGCGCGGCCGGATTTGTTTGAACAAAAAAATAAACCGGCAAAGCACATTCATTTGCTTTCGCCGTTTGATAATTTGCTGATTCAGCGCAGCCGCACCAAACTTGTGTTTGGCTACGACTATCAGGTTGAATGTTATGTGCCCGAAGCAAAACGGAAATTTGGTTATTTCTGTTTACCGATATTATGGAACGGAGATTTCATTGGCCGTCTCGATCCGAAAGCGGACAAGAAAGCCGGTGTATTTTACATTCGCTCACTGCACATTGAATTTCCGCCAAAGCAAACCGAAGCATTTTTCAACGACCTGAAACACAAGCTGCGCGAATTTGCCGCATTCAACGGCTGTCATGAAGTAGTGTGCGAAAAAGCTGTGCCGTTAAAATGGCGAAAGCAGCTGAAGTGAATGTATCTGCCAGGCATGCGTTTTCAGCCACCGATATAGCCCACGACATTTTTTTTGATCGGGCAGAAGGTATTGAATTGCTCAGTATGCATCCACACGCAAGGCCAGCAAACCGCCCCACCAGCCCGGTCTGCGCGAAAGCTCAGTGGGCGACACGGCTACCTGTGATGTAATGCCTGCTGTGAGAAACAGTCCGATTTTCCGATTTGAGAAAATGCGGTAGCTTGAATTAAAACTTGCCGTATAAAACGAAGAGCCAACGAAGCTTTGTTTATACGCATCGGGCATTCCGTTTAAGTAATTACCCGAAAGCAACGCGCTAAACACAATTCCTGCATCGGCATGAAACACAAACCGCTGGTGGTGAAATAACCATGTGCGGATGAGTAGCGGAAACTGTACAAAACGTTCAGAAATTTCGCCTCGCCAGTTCATCTGTACGGTACGGGGAATTTGAGCAATCGGGCTTTCGCTCACCAATGAATCGGCTTCAATGGCGGTGTTTAGTTCCATAAATCCGACACCGGCGGTAATGCAAAAACGTTTCCAGCGTATGAATGTGGGAAATACCATTACCGAGCCTCCGCGGCAACGTGCAGGTTGTTCGCTTGCGTTGTAATAGGTTTGCCTGAAATACGGCGTGATATAATGTTGCGGAACGAAAGCGCGCCCGGCATTGAATGAATTACCGGCAAAAGCCAATGCCTGAAACCGGTATGTTTCGTTGTTGCTTTGGGCAATGATGGCCGGGGAGAGCAACATCGCGGCAAACAAAAGAAGTGTCGGCGCTTTCATGGCCGGGGTTATTGGTTAATAAATTAAAGGTAATTTATTTCTTCCAGCTGTAGCAGTTTTTCGCGGCTGTCCACTGCCCGTTTGCAAAGCGAAATACATAAGCGCCGCCATTACCACAATACACGCCGCACTGAAAGTTTACGCAAATTACGGCCACTGTTCCGTCTTTCGAAAACACAGGTTGCGAGAGTTCGTAAAAACCAACCGGATATTTTTTGAAGTAGTTCGTCCAGGCTTTTGTAGCTTTCTTGGGTGAAAGACCGGCAGCGGGCGCGTGGCCGGGCGGAAGAATTTTAGCCTCGTTGCCCAAACTGTCTTTCTGCCACATGCCGGCACGGTTTTTCTTTAACTGCTGGTGCATGTAGGCAATATCGGCTGCGTTCAGGTAGCTTTCGTTTTTTAAGCCTTCAATCAGCAGCGAATCACCTTCGTAATCATCATGAAGAAAAGGCACCATGCGCGGGCTGATGTAGCTTTTTTCGGTGGCGCCGGCGTTTTGTATGGCTGCGTTGTAGAGGGCGGTATTGTTGGAAACAGGCGGCATTAAAGCCAGAAGAAAAAGTGCAACGAAGGCGAAATGGTATTTCATACGGGTCTGTAATACGGGTTTGTGTTGGAGTGTGAAGTTAACAGCAATTTGAGAATGTTGGATAAAATAGCGAACTTCAATACTGAATGCGCTTTACTTCGTTTTTCATCACTATGGTCTGGCTTTGGTGCAGCCTGCTTTATGCAGGTTCGGCATCAGCACAGGTGCTTACATCAGCACCTGATGATTCGATGTTCTTCTGTGGTGGTGGTTATCCGTTTCCCGAATTTCCGGGTGGACAGGATAGTTTATTCGCTTATTTGTCGCGCGCAATTCATTATCCCAAAATAGCCGACACTACAATTTCGGGTACCGTGATTATTGAATTTACACTTGACACAACAGGAAATGTTATTGATGCGAAGGTCTTTCGCTCATTGCATCCGGCTTTTGATTCAGTGGCCTTGCAGGCAATCAGGCAAATGCCGCGCTGGGATGTGCCCGCAGGTGTACTTGGTGGGAACAATCGCAAAAGGAAAGAGTTGCTGACGATGAGGCAGCCAATTCATTTCTCCAGGAAGAAAAAAGAATAACAATTAATCAGGCTGTGTTCAATAGAATTGAACTATAAGGCCAGTTTTGAGGATTATTAGTGAATTGGTGATGAGCCGGATTATTCAGAATATACGCTTTCGTACGTTGTAAATGTTGCTCATCAAGAATTCTCACTCTTCTGAATCGCCCGGAAAACATGGAACCTCGTCGTTTGAACCGTTTGTTCATCGACTGGGTATAGCAATTCAGAAAATCAGCAAAGCATTTAATAACCCGTTCCTCAATCTCGGTGTGGGATAATGTATGTAACAACTCCGGTTTTACATAAATCAGCAAATGAAAATGGTTTGGCATCAGGCACCATTCCTTTAACTCACAGTAACCGTCAATGTGACAGAGTAGTTTATCGAGAAAATAGCGGTAGTTATCTTTTTCCCTGAACAGGTTTTCATGTCCCACAGCATGATGGAAAACATGGTAATATTCACCAGCCACGAATGGCGCTTTATAATGGATGTTCATTAATAAATAATAAAACGGTTAAAAATCTAACAACTATTCTTCTCTACCTATCGGCTATTTATCAAAATGGGCTGCGAAAATATTTCCGGCAAGTATCAGATCCCAGCGTCTGTTAATAACTTTTGCTCGTTTGGGGGCTCAAAATCCCCTACACCCCAGCTCTAAACTCCACCTAAACCCCACCTAAACCCCGCCTAAACCCCGCCTAAACTCTACCTAAACTCTACCTAAACTCTACGAGGTCTATAAGACCTCGTAGAGTTTAGCAACAAATTACATATTTCTTCTGTACTGCCCCCCCACCTCAAACAGCGCAGCAGTAATCTGACCAAGCGAGCAATACTTCACCGCCTCCATCAATTCCGCAAACACGTTGCCGTTTTGCACCGCCGTGTGCTGCAGTTTTTCAATTGCAGTTTTCGAGCGTTGCTCGTTGGCTTTGTGCAGGTTGCCCAGCATTTCAATCTGGTATTCCTTCTCCTCCTTCGTGGCGCGAATTACTTCCGCCGGCACAATGGTGGGCGAGCCTTTTGCCGAAAGGAAGGTGTTCACACCAATAATCGGATACTCGCCGGTGTGCTTCTGCATTTCGTAATACAGGCTTTCTTCCTGTATCTTGCCGCGCTGATACATAGTTTCCATTGCACCCAGCACGCCGCCGCGTTCGCTTATGCGGTCGAACTCAGTCAATACAGCTTCTTCTACCAGATCAGTAAGCTCTTCGATAATGAACGAGCCCTGCAGCGGGTTTTCATTCTTCGCCAAACCAAGCTCACGGTTAATGATAAGCTGTATGGCCATTGCACGGCGCACCGATTCTTCGGTAGGCGTAGTAATGGCTTCGTCGTAGGCATTGGTGTGAAGCGAATTACAGTTGTCGTAAATCGCATACAACGCCTGCAGCGTGGTGCGGATGTCGTTGAAATCAATTTCCTGCGCATGCAGCGAACGGCCCGATGTCTGAATGTGATACTTCAGCATCTGCGAACGCTCGTTGGCACCGTACTTCTGCTTCATGGCTTTGGCCCAGATGCGGCGCGCCACACGGCCAAGCACTGCATACTCCGGATCCATTCCGTTGGAGAAGAAGAACGAAAGGTTGGGCGCAAAATCGTCAATGTGCATGCCGCGGCTCAGGTAATACTCCACAAACGTAAATCCGTTCGAGAGCGTGAGTGCAAGCTGCGTAATCGGGTTGGCGCCGGCTTCGGCAATGTGGTAGCCCGAAATCGACACCGAATAAAAGTTGCGCACCTTCTGATCAATAAAATACTGCTGCACATCGCCCATCACACGCAACGAAAATTCGGTAGAGAAAATGCACGTGTTTTGTGCCTGATCTTCTTTCAGAATATCGGCCTGTACGGTGCCGCGCACTTGCGACAATGTATGTGCCTTAATCTTTGCATACACCTCAGCAGGCAATACCTGATCGCCCGATGTGCCGAGGAGCATCAGCCCCAGACCATCGTTGCCCTGCGGCAGTTCGCCCTGATAGCGCGGACGTGCAATGCCGTTTGCTTCCCACAGTGCATTCAGTTTTTTCTCTACTTCCTTTTCCAGTCCGTTTTCGCGGATGTAACGCTCGCACTGCTGATCAATAGCGGCATTCATAAAGAACGCGGCAAGAATTGCAGCCGGACCATTAATGGTCATGGATACCGATGTTTTCGGATCGGCAAGATCAAAGCCGGAATACAATTTCTTGGCATCGTCAAGGCAGCAGATGCTTACGCCTGAGTTACCTATTTTGCCGTAAATATCGGGGCGATAATCAGGATCGCGGCCGTAAAGTGTTACCGAGTCAAACGCCGTAGAAAGACGCTTGGCCGGCATGCCCAGACTTACATAGTGAAAACGTTTGTTGGTGCGCTCCGGTCCGCCTTCGCCGGCAAACATACGTGTGGGATCTTCGCCTTCACGTTTAAACGGATAAATGCCCGACGTGTAAGGATACTCGCCCGGCAGGTTTTCCTGCAGCAGCCAGTTCAGTACATCGCCCCAGGCTTCGTAGCGCGGAGTAGATACTTTGGGCACCAGCGTGCGCGAAAGTGATTCGTAATGCGTGGCAATTTTTATTTCCTTGTCGCGCACTTTAAAAATGTAGAACTCATCTTTGTATTGCTGCGCTTTTGCCGGCCACTCGTCAATGAGTTTCAGGTGGCGCGGATCCAGATCGAGAGCCGTTTTCTTGTATTGCTCTTCAAGCTGTGCAACCAGCGCCGCATCAGCCTTACTTTCTGTCAGTGTGTCAATCGACTTACGCAGGGCATACAGTTTTTGTGCAACTGCCGCCTGTTCTTTGGCACGTTTATCGTAATTGCGGTTATTTTCCGAAATTTCAGAAAGATAACGTGTGCGTGCCGGAGGAATAATATAGATCTTCTCCGACATCGCTTCCGTAATCTGAAAATTCGATTTCAGATCAGCCCCCGTTTTCTTAACCACTGTGTCCACAATGTTTCGGTACAGGCGGTTCATGCCCGGATCGTTAAACTGCGAGGCAATGGTGCCAAACACGGGCAGCTGTTCATCATCGGTTTCCCAAAGCTGGTGGTTGCGCTTGTACTGTTTGCGCACATCACGCAGCGCATCCAGCGCACCGCGTTTATCGAATTTGTTGAGCGCAATAATATCGGCAAAGTCCAGCATGTCAATCTTCTCAAGCTGTGTGGCTGCGCCGTATTCGGGCGTCATCACATACAGACTCACATTGCTGTGCTCAATAATTTCGGTATCGCTCTGGCCTATGCCCGATGTTTCGAGGATAATCAAATCAAACGTGGCTGCTTTCAATACATCAACCGCTTCCTGCACGTGTTTGGAAAGTGCCAGGTTGCTCTGGCGTGTAGCCAGCGAACGCATATAGACGCGGTTGTTTGAAATGGCATTCATCCGGATGCGGTCGCCAAGCAGCGCGCCGCCGGTTTTGCGTTTCGACGGGTCAACCGAAATAATACCAATTGTTTTTTCAGGAAAATCAATCAGAAAACGGCGCACCAGTTCGTCCACCAGCGATGATTTTCCCGCACCGCCTGTACCGGTAATACCCAGCACGGGCGTTTTCGATTTCTGTGCCAGTGCCTTAATTTCTGTAATCGCGCCGCTGTGCTGTTCGCCAAAGTTTTCGGCGGCCGAAATGAGTCGGGCAATGCCTTTGTGGTCGCGGCTGCTTATGTGCTTTACTTCGCCGTTCAGGTGTTCGCCCGTGGCAAAGTCGCATTTCGTAAGCAGATCGTTAATCATACCCTGCAGGCCCATGGCGCGGCCATCGTCAGGGTGATAAATGCGGGTAATGCCGTAAGCCTGCAGCTCGGCTATTTCTTCGGGCAGAATTGTGCCACCGCCGCCGCCGAAAATGCGGATATGTCCGCAACCCCGCTCTTTCAGCAGGTCGTACATGTATTTGAAAAACTCAATATGCCCGCCCTGGTACGATGTAATGGCAATGGCATTGGCATCTTCCTGTATGGCACAGTTCACAATTTCGGCCACACTGCGGTCGTGCCCGAGGTGAATTACTTCGGCACCGCTGCTCTGAATAATGCGGCGCATAATGTTTATGGCCGCATCATGCCCGTCGAAAAGCGAAGCAGCGGTTACAATTCTGATTTTGTGCTTGGGTGTGTATGGTTGTGCGTCCTGCATAGCGGCTGAATATTGGAAGATGTTTCCGGGGAGTCAAAGGTACTGTTTCAGGCTTTTTCAGCCAAATTGACAAATAGAAGCAACCCCTATTTTAAGCGCTGATTCACAACAGATTAAGGCTTCATCCGAAACTGAGTCAGAAAAAAAGGAAGGGGAGCGAACCTGAAGGTGCATTAAAAAACCGCTTGGCTCCTGCTTTCCCTGCGGCCGGCCGGTAACCTTAAAAAACATTGTCCCAAACCGGCCTCCGGTCAATCAGGGCTAGAACAAACAATCAGCCGTGCGTTAAACCAGCTTTCCACGCTGTACTTCACCTGCCAAAACAAAAACCACCCCGGCCCTGAACTTTCCGAGAGTTTATAACTCTCGGAAAGTTTAGCAGCTGTTTTTGTTTTGGCAGCAGCAAACTACTCTTCCGGATTTTCCGGCTTCAGAAACTAGTCTGCCCTGATCCTGGTTGCGGCTGTCCGTTTTTGAGGTTACAGCACCGGAAATTTCGCAGGAATAGTATTTTTATAGCGGACCCAATCGGAAATCAGAAGTTTATCCATGCGCCTTTTTTTTCTGGCATTGCTATGTCTGTGTGGTATTGCTGCGCCGGTATTGTTGCATGGCAACAATACGCCGGAGGAAAAGCCGCATGTGGTTGAGCTGATTGCGGCATTGCCGGAAATGAATGAACCGGAAGTGGTGCTGCTGCTCGATTCGCTGATGGATTGCCACACCGATACGGCTTTGCGGCCTTTGTTTGAGGCAATCAAAATCCGGATTGCTGAACTGCGTGCCATCACACCCGAAGCCACAGCGGGCGATTTTCCTGCACATGCGTTTTATGGTTCGTGGGACACACGGCATCTTTTTGCGTACCCTGATTCGCTATACAAAGCCGATGTAAGTGTGCTGCTCGATCTTGGCCGTTTTGTGGCGCCGGTGCAGGGGCGTATTACTTCGGGTTACGGCTGGCGCGATTCGGCCATGCACCGGGGCATCGACATCGACCTCAATCGTGGCGATTCGGTGCGTGCGGCTTTTGCCGGGCGGGTGCGTTTTGCCGCGCGTTGCGGTGGTTACGGCAATGTAGTAGTGGTGCGTCACGCCAACGGACTGGAAACACTGTATGCGCACCTTTGGAAAATTGCCGTAAAGCCGGGCGATGAACTCAGGGCCGGTGCTGCTTTGGGGCGCGGCGGCTCCACCGGACATTCAACCGGCACGCACCTGCATTTCGAAATGCGCTTTCGCGGTGTGGCCATCAATCCCGCATGGCTGCTGAAATTGCCCGAACTTAAACTGCATGCGCAGCAGGTGCATCTGGTGCGCACCCGCGAAGGATTTGCCGTGCGCCCCGCAAACTGCACACACCACACTGTACAGCGCGGCGATTCGCCCTACCGCATTGCACGCCGCTACGGCTGCACCACGGCAGAACTCAAAAGCTGGAACAACTGGCAAAAACAGCCGCCGCTCAAAGCCGGGCAGCAGGTGCGCATTGTGGCGCCGGGAGAGTAGGGGGAATCAATGCAGCATCGCGAGATATTCATAGTCCATTTCGTTCCCATTAGTAAAGAAGTTGCATAAGTAGTAAATTCTATTTGTCAGTTCATCAAGGTCGTGGTCTTTGACATTGGTAATACAATAGACATCGATAGGGTTGTAGTGCGAGGAAATACAGCTTAAGACCTTAAAGCCAATTTCCCAGAGTATTGGAATACATTTTACCCGTATTTGTTCATCCAGTTCAACATTTGAAATATAAGCGGTAGTTAAAGCAAACTCATTGTATGAGGCATTGTGAAAAATATGTTCTTCGCAAAGTTTGTAATAAAATGAACCTTCCTTTTTTTTAAGATTATCTTGCAAAAGTAGAAGCAGTTGATCTTGCTTTGTGGTCATGTTGCGTTAATTTATTTAAAGTAACTATCAATATCAGGGATTACATCATTGAACATTAACTTCAGCTTTTCAAAATATGTTTTATCAATAGAATTGTCAGAATGATTTTTGGAGTAGCGGGTAAGTAAATCTATAGGACGTTTCCCATTTTCGTTTTGAATATCAGGTTTCGCACCAGCTGCAATCAACAATCTCACCATCTCCAATGCTTCCGGATAGAATATGTCTCTGTTATTTTGCAACATCCCGTCAATACAATAGTCAATCGCTTCAGATAACGGGCTGCCAAAGTCAATATTGACATCTGCTTTGTGTTGAATGAGAAAACTCAGTACTTCCGGGTTATTGCTGTTTATTGCAGCAATAATTGGCCTGATCGTTTCTTCATCACCATTTATATCATCTCCACTGTCTAAACATTTCTGCGCAGCAGTTAGATTACTATGGAATAAGTAATCGCTTAATTTTTCCATCCCCAATTATGGTTGATTATTCCCCAATCACATTCATTCACTCCAACACACACCGGTAATATTCAAACTTATTTGCAGGCTTTTCACCTCTGTAACCTTTTACACAAAACGCCGAATCTGACTCCCACAAAATTGTGTCAATCCTCATCCCCGAAAAACCTCCGCTTGCATACTCGCTCAGGAAGGTTTCAGGCTTAGCCCGGTCGTTAATTGATAATACACCAATTTTACTTTCTGCTTCAAATAATGAATTGTAATAATAAATAACAAATCCATTGTTGGATGATGCTAATGGTATTTCATTTCCTCCGTCGCCAAACGAAATAAGGATGTAGCGATAATTTGTCAGACTGTCGAGTAAAACAAGATTGCTGAACGTGAAACCCTCATTCAGATAATAGTGTGTGAGTACAAAAAGATTGACCGACGGTAGTATTCCGGTTAATTTATAACCGTTTTCACCCTCGTTCAATAAATCACTGTTATATTTTCTGAGCGACAGGTTTTTATCTTTAGTTAGAATATAAGTCGCACTGTCTTTTTCCTTTGAGGGATAATTTCGGACAGGATGCTGAGGACTGAGCGCGTTAAAATCAGTTTCTTTGATTGGTTGAAAGGAAAGTTTCGGTAAATTTTCATACCGGTCGAAATACCCAAGAGTTACACTTCTGGTGCTGTCAACAGGCAGTATTTCGCGCGCAGCAACTGTATCTTTTACAATAGTATCTGCGTTTGCTGTTTGGTCTGTGCCCTTATTATCTCGGCAGGAAACCAAAGGGAAGAGCAGAATCGAGAAGATTAGAAGACGCATAAACTTAATTGAAGTATTACATTACATAAAATTTCTGCGTGCAGATAATTGTAGAATGCTGAAGTGAAAACCAGCTTCGGCAACTCCTTATCTTTGCGTATGACCTTGCTGCATCAGCCCGACGAATTTTTTCTTCATTTGCAGCGTCGCCTGCAGCAGCCTTTGCCGGGTGCCGATGCGCAGAACCATGAAGTAAAATAGAAATAATTAGTCAGTTATTAATCGTATCTCTCTAGTAATGTCTGGTAGTCAAGTTGACGTAGTCTTATTTGATTGTTTTGCGAATCAATAAATCCTGCAATTTTTGACTTAGTAGTTTCATCTACAAGATTAATATTATCCCAGACTATTATTATATATATTTTAAGTTGCTTTTTTTGATTAGCAAAATTATTTAGCATGTGAACGGAGTTTGCAAGGAACTCTCTTAATGAAAAAATTAGGTGATTGATAGATCTGTCATGTTCCCAGTATTTAATCTCGACAATATGCGCGCTTTTTTCATCTTCATATAGCCCATCAATATTTAAAGTGTGGCCATTTGATAATGCAATCCTAATATTTGATTTGTAAAATTTTTTATTTTCAATTGTCAGGTAGTTAATAGCTAATCTTTCAGATTCTTTGACTTTATTGATGAGATTTTGTTTTTTATCTATTGTATTATTTTGAGGAGGGCTATTAATTGTTAAATTTTTCACTGTGCTAGCTTCTTCGGGAAGTTCAGTTGAATTGTTCGAATTTATTGCTGAGTCATTACTTGACGCATTCTTTTCAAGTAATTCGGCATCTCTATTGGCTTTGATCTCTATATTTTCAGGAGAAATTGTCGCTAGTGAACTAAATATTGATTCATCTTTAAAGTCTGATGGTGCATATAATTTTGTATGATGTTTAACCACAAGAATAAAAAATAGTATTAATATTAAGATAGGATATATAATAACAAACCAAATTAATGGAAGTCTTTCATTTTCATTCTCAAGATTTGAAATTGATTTGTCGAGAGTAAAACAAGCAAATCCATATATTAGAGAAATGAATGAGCCTATTATTCCTAGTGGATTTCGAATGAATCGGGGTGTTAATTTTGGGAATTCCATTATTTATTATTTTTTAATCAAATATAATAGTTGTTTATTATATTATTTATGATAAATAATTAAGCAAGTATATAAATATTATATGGTACTATTGCATCAGCCCGACGAATTTTTTCTTCATTTGCAGCGCCGCCTGCAGCAGCCTTTGCCGGGTGCCGATGCGCAGAACCGCATGACCATGCGCAGCCGCAAAACGGTTGAAGAATACCTTGCCGAAAATCCCGGCCACCGGCGCAGCGCGGTGCTCATGCCGTTGTTTCCGCACAAGGGCGAAATACACACGCTGCTCATCAAACGGCCGTCGTATCAGGGTGTGCACAGCGGACAGCTTGCCTTGCCGGGCGGGGCTGAGGAAGCCGAAGATGCATCACCGGCGCAAACCGCCTTGCGTGAAGCCCGCGAAGAAGTGGGGTTGCAC
Organism: Bacteroidota bacterium; assembly: GCA_020402865.1. Classification (NCBI taxonomy): domain Bacteria; kingdom Pseudomonadati; phylum Bacteroidota; species Bacteroidota bacterium. The sequence goes on from JADBYT010000002.1 coordinate 469,279, forward strand.
GCAGGCGAGGAGCAATTGCTTGGCGCACTTTCGCCGCTGTACATTCCGCCCAGCAATTTTCTGGTGCGGCCGTTTGTGGCACAGTTGCCGCAGCGCCCCCAATGGCTGCCCAGCCCCGACGAGGTGGAAGCCCTGCTCGAAATTCCGCTGCGTACGTTCCTCGATCCGGCCGTGAAAGACACACGCAAAATAAATATTGGCAGCGGCATCACCATTGAGGCGCCCTGCTACATTATTGAAGGCAATATACTTTGGGGCGCCACCGCCATGATGTTCAGCGAAATGGAAGCGCTGCTTGAAGAAATGGCCTGAAGTGCGCGGCACTTGTATCACCAAAAAAGGCTGCCTGCGCAATGCAAACAGCCTTTTAAGGAGTGTGTGTGTATTAAATCGTGTATGGCTATTTCTTCCGGGTTATCGGCGCCATTTTATTGTCGTAGCAAAGGAAGTACTCGCCGGGCGAAAATTGGGTAAGATTAATAGTGTTGCCGTAGCCCTTGAGCACCACATTCCCATACGGGTCATACATTTCATAGAGGGTCTGGCCCGACAGCATGATCTGTTTGCCGTCTTTGGATTGAGTGAATGTAATTGCTTCAGAGGTTGATGTGAATTTTACTTCGGGCGTATAACGCACTTCGCGTCCAAAGCCGAGCTGCTTCACGCGGAAGCGGTTTTCGCCGGAGTGCGGCGTAATCTGGAAACTGTAGTTGTTGCGCGAGGGAGTTCCAACGCCCTGCACTTCGCCCACATACACCCACTTGTTCCAGCGATACTGTTCAACAATATAAGTAAGTGCTCCGGTTTCGCTGTTGGTAGTCCAGGTAAGCAGTCCGGCCGGGCTGATGCTGATGGATTCGGTTACAAATGTGGGGCGGGGCTTAAGGGCTTCCGGGTTCAGCACTTTTGGTGAGCAGCCGTCTTTGTGAAAAAGCTGCACTTCCACTTTGTCGCCCGGCTGTAGGTTGAAGTTTCGCAGGTCAATTTCAAAGGCGCTCGAATTAACCTCGTCGGTAGAAACCTGGCCGTTTACACGTACTTCATACACACAATAGCCTACACCACCGTCATTTACGGCATTTTGCACATAAAGATTTTTGCTTTGATACTTCCCTTCTACCAGCAGTGCCTGCGAAGCATGGGTAGCCCCGGCTCCGAAAAGGAGCATCGCAAAAATCAACATAGGGCGAACCAATACAGTTTTCATCGGGTTAATCTTGAGGTCTTTGCAAGTTATTTATTTTTGGCGCTTCTCCGGTAACCAAAAACCATGATATTGCGTGTGTTATCATACGTTTTTCGGTTAAAAAAGATGCAACCGGAGGTCTATATATTTTACAACACAAAGATTCAGGTTATTTGCGGGGTTTACAAGCCAAAAAATACCCGAATTTTCGAAGTCTAAGCTAAGTGCGGTGATTTTATTTTTACCTTAATTCACTGATAATCAGATTTTTCTGAGAATACGCAAAATGTACGTCATTGCACCCAAAATGAGCACCACGGCAATGAGTATTTTCCAAACTCCGCGATAATGTTTGCGGTTGTCTGATCGGTCGCTGCGGTAAGCCCATACGAGTGCCGCAGCAAACATGGCTACGAAGACAAAAATGAAAGTGATTTGTCCGGTTGAAAACATGCCGCAAAGTTAAGCATACAAAAACGGAATTGGCGTTGTTACTGTCAAAGAACAAACGGTTGTTGCCGAAATTAATTGCGGTTGTTTTATCTATATCGTGAAACGTTGGTTAAAAACTCAACAACGGGCATGTGTGGTGCTATTGTCACTCCGTTAACTTTGTGGACAGATGAAGCGATTTTTGCTGGTTGCAATTTGTGTGCAATTCTCGGGTTTTCTGTGTGCAGGGAAGCTGGAGCGGGGTTTTGCTGCGCTTAAAATTTACAACTATTTCAAGGCCCGCGAGTTGTTTCTGGGCAGTATGAAACGTCATCCGGCCGGAGCCTCCTTCGGGTTGGCCGAAATTTGTTCGCGCACGGATAATCCGTTTCATGATCCGATGCGTGCATACAATTATGTGCAGGAAGCAAAATTCAGTTTGCCGCTTACGAAAAAAAACGAGCGCAGCAGGCTAGCCCGACTTGGCATAACCGATTCATCGTTACGGGTGCTTGAGCAGCGTATTGATTCGCTTTGTTTCCGGCAGGCACAAAAAATAAATACGCTGGCAGCCTACAATCTTTTCATCGAAAATAATTGCGATTCGCAGCTTGTGGCGGCTGCAACAGAAAGCCGCAATGCACTTGCATTCAGCCAAACGGTGGGCATACACACCTGGCAGGCCTATCTTGCGTTTATGTCGGATTATCCGCAGGCGGCACAAGTACCTGTGGCCGCTGCGCGCTACCACGAACTGCTTTTTCTCAGCAGCACGGAAGCCGGTACGCCTGAGGTGTTTGAAAACTTTCTGCGCAGTTACCCCGAAAGCCCTTACCGCCTGCAGGCCGAAGATTCGTTATACAGCCTTTCCGTGCCGGAGCACACGGTGGCGCAGTACTACGCATTTGTACAAAAGCATCCTGCAAACCGCAACGTACCTGATGCGTGGAAGCGCATTTACCGCCTTTCGGTGAATGATTTTACCACCGCCTCCATTTCCCGGTTCAAAAATCAATTCCCCGATTATCCTTTCCCCGAACAACTCACTGCCGATATTGAGCTGGCGCAAACACCGTTTTTCCCCGTACAGGTGAAAGACAGTGCGGGTAATGTATATACCGGTTTTGCCGACAGCACGGGAAAAGTGCGCATTGCACCGCAATTTTCCCGGACAGAATTCTTCTACGAAGGGCTGGCTGTGGCCGCCAACGATAAATTCAGCGGCTACATTGCCAAAAACGGAACTGTGGTTATTCCGCTGCAGTACCTCGAAGCCGGTAATTTTAACAACGGAACCGCTGTGGTTATCGACTCGCTTGATCAGTATTACTTAATTGATCATACCGGCAAAACAATTACCCGCCGTGCGTACGATTTTATTGGTCCGTTTAGTGAAGGCCTTGCCCGCGTGAGCAGAAACGATTGCAGCGGTTTTATCGACATTACCGGTAACGAACTTATTGAATGCAGACCCGCCGAGTTTGGTAACTTCAGTCAGGGACTGGCGTGGATGCGCGACAGCACCGGGCGCTGGGGCTTCATCAACCGTAAAGGCGAAACCGTAATTCCTCCGCTATACGACCGGGCCGAGTCGTTTGCAGCCGGCTTGCCTGTGCGCGTGCGCCTGAACAACCGCTGGGGACTTATTAACGCACAAGGTCAGTTGCTGCAGCCCTGCATTTATACCTATATCGGGCCGTGGAGCGAAGGGCTGGCGCTGGTGGTGCTCGACGGTAAGTTTGGCTACCTTAACGCGGCGGGAAAAATTGCAGTTCCGATCAGCTTCCTCTATAATCGTGAAGAGCTGGGTGATAATCTGTTCCGTAACAATTCGGCCCGGGTGCTGCTCGAAAAGAAAGCCGGCCTTATTGACAGTACAGGCAAACTCATCCTCCCGCGCGATTTTGACGATGTACAGCCCTTTCAGGATGGCTTTGCTGCTGTAAACAAAAAAGGTAAATGGGGCTACGCCGACCGGCTTCAGAAACTTCGGATCCCTTACACGTTTGACGAAGCAGGGCCTTTTGTAAGCGGTTTGGCGCTGGTGCGTATAAACGGCCGGCTGGGTATGATAGACACGAAGGGCAATTATGTGTTGCCGCCCTCGCTGGAAGAGGCGCAGCGGCTGCCTTCGGGCTATATTCTTGTGGCTGATTCAACAAGGCGCAAGGGTTTGCTTGACAGCACAGGCGCATGGGTGCTGCCCTGTTTATACAGCCAGATTGAGCAAGTGGACAATTCGCCGGTATTCAGCGTGAGCTGCAGTGCTGAGAGTTACGGTTATTTTGATGCCTGGCGCTGCGAAATGTTCTGGTTGTGTGAGCCTTAGCGGATTTTTTGTGTTCTGTATCGGGTAACCGTCTCCGGGATTGTCAGTATTCACATTCCGAAATATTTTTAATAGTTTGAAAATCATTATTTTATGTGATTGTCATTAATACCTAAATCGTTTTTGATTTTTTTGTTATTTTAGCCATGCTCAATACTTATTCCAATGATCAGCACGTTAAGGCACATAGGCTGTGCACTTGCTTTATTTCTGCTAACTCAAACACTACAAGGTCAGTGTACAGGCGGAACCAATGCAGGCGCATTATCGCCGGCACCCGCTGCGGCGTTTCAAACAATGAACGTAAGCACAGGTAATTATTACACGTTTGTAGTTCCGGCCACCTGCTTTCCTACCTACACGTTTTCTTTCTGTGCTGCCGATGGGAGTAACGCCACATTTGATTCGCAGATTACCATCCTCGACAATGCCGGAAATCCTGTTCCCGGTGGTTACAGTGATGATTTTTGCGGTGTACAGTCGTATGTGACCTGGACACCCACTGCCGGGGGCACTTACCGTGTATTGGTAAATACCTACTTCTGTTCAACAGGTAATACAGCACTGCTTGCATACAGAGCCGTTGCTCCGGCCAATATGGTGTACTCATCTTCAACAACCGTGCAGGCATCAACTGCCAGTGTAATGCGATGTGATTTTGACCAGCCGGTTATTTCTCTGAATGTAATTACTACCGGATCCTGCAATGCATTAAGCCTGAATCAGCTTTCAATTAATATGACGGGTTCTACCATTCCGGGAACCAATACGAATGATGTAACCCGCATCCGTATTTATTACACCGGAACTTCGGCCACCTTTCAGAATATAAGCGAATTTCAAACCGGTGGTGCTACACCGGCTACCGGCACAATTACCTTTAACGGCAGCCAGACGCTGCAAGCAGGTACCAATTATTTCTGGATTGCATACGATTTGAATGCAAGCACGGCCACAATAGCGAATGTAATTGACGCCCAATGTGTATCGTTCAGAATAGGTACAACCACCTATACGCCTGCTGTTACCGCTCCGGCCGGGAACAGGGCTATTGCGGCCTGTTCTTCCTATCCCGGTGCCTCATCTGCAAATTTAAGATGCTGGCTACGCGCAAATACCGGCGTAACCAGTTCAGCCGGAGCGGTTACACAATGGAACGACCAGTCGGGAGCAGGAGTAACAGGCAATTTTATTGTGCAACCCGGTACACCTGCACAAACCAGCCCCACGCTGGTTAACAATGCCTTAAACAATAATCCGTATATCTCATTTAACGGAACTACCAACAGCCTTGCCAGCAATAATTTGTTTACCGGCAATTCGCTTTTCAGTACCAACAACAATACTGTGTTTCAGGTGCACAATCTGAAAGCCGGAATCGTTTATTTTAAATGGGAAACGGCAAGTAGCGGTAGTTTCAGATTTGGCTATGAGAATAATGCCGGGAGTCCGCGTTTTGATTTTGTGGATGATGTCGCTGGCAGAAATACCAACACCACAACCAATGTGCTGAACCGTGATGTGCTGGTGCGCACAACCACAACTGCTGCATTGTCTGAGGTTGTGCTGAACAGCAATGTCTCCGGCTCACTCACGCTTTCCGGCTTAAATTTCAGTCCGGGCACTACTACCCGAAGGCTTTGTATTGGTAATAATGATATCAGCACAAACAATCTCCCGACACAAATTGATTTTGCAGAAATACTCGTTTACAATACACTGCTCAACAGCAGTGAAATACGTCGTGTAGAAAGTTATCTGGCGGTGAAATACGGCATTACGCTCAAAAACAATCAGGGGAGCGGAGCGCCTTACGTGTATCAGAATAGTGCAGGCACTTCGATATGGGGCGGAAACACCAGTCAGATCGGCTATCATAACAATGTAACCGGTATCGGGCGCGATGATGCATCGACGCTCAATCAAACTACATCGCGTGGTGTGCTTAGTTTAAATCCCTCGGTTGATCTGGTTACGATTACCACCGGTACTTTTGCTGCACCCGCAGCATTCAGTGCAAACCTGTCCACACTCATCATCGGTCACAATGCAGGCGCGCCGGTTTCTATTGTGGGCGATCCTTCTTTCAGCAACGTTCCTGCATCGCTTGGTACAAATGCCGCACGTATTCAACGGGTTTGGCAGGCGCAGGCTACCAATTTTACACAAACAGTATCGGTAGGTTTTGAATCCACATTACTGGTGGCCTATACACCGATCACCAACCTGCGTTTGCTGGTTGATAATGATGGCAATTTTGCCAATGGCGGAACAACCATTTATACCGGTGCTGTGCTCAGCGGAACCCGGATTCAGTTTTCGGGTATCACCAATTTGGGTAATACCGGCAATCTGTACTTTACACTTGCCACAGTAAACTACACGGCCACGCCGCTGCCGGTTGAATTGTTGTCTTTTACTTCTGCCTGTGTGGATAATGTGGTTGAGCTTCGCTGGAGCACAGCTTCCGAAAGCGAGAACAATCACTTTACCATCAAACGCAAAACCGCATCGGGCAATGTGTTCGAAACAATTGCCACGATCAGTGGCAGTGGAAATTCCATGCAGCCGGTTAATTACTCCTGGTTCGATAATGCACCTCTAACGGAAGACTGTTATTACATACTCGAACAAACCGATTTTAACGGACAAACCACACGGCTTTCCTTAATATACCGCGAAGCCTGCGTAACCGGTGGTTCAAACGTGGTGCTTTTCCCATCGCCTGCGAGTGAAGTATTGGGAATTGGTTTTACGCTGGATGAAGATGCGCCTGTGTATGTGGACATGTTTGATGCCACCGGCCGAAAGGTGCGTTCTACACTGAATTTCTCCGGTATGGAGGGGCGAAATTTCGTGGAGATGAATATTCATGATCTGGCTCCCGGTGTATATATGCTGCAGCTTGTGGTAAATAATGTGCCTCTTCAAACCCAGTGTGTGGTGAAGCAATAGTGGAAAGGCTCACTTGTGTAAGCTGCACCCGGATAAGCGCCGCTGACTGCAAACCGCGCAGATGCTATTTTCGTTTAACTTTTGATTCTTGGAGACGTTATTTACGGGCATGCGTAATGATTGCTTTGCCACGGGCAGTAAATCAAGGGCGTATTCTCCCGAAAAAATAAATGTAAGTAACTGCTGTGCGTGCCCTTTACCGGCATAAAAAAGGCTGCCTGAATATGAGGCAGCCTTTCAAACAAAGCAGATTATTTACTTCACCCTTAGTTTACGTCCGATCTGGAGCGTGGTGGTTGATTTGATGCCGTTAAGTTGGCAGATTTTCTGAACCGATGTGCCGTATTTCACGGCAATGGCCGAGAGTGTATCGCCTTTTTTAATGGTATAGTACACGGCACCACCTTTGGGGGCGGTAGCAGTGGTTGTTTTCTTGGCCGTTGTTTGTGCCGTGGAGGCTGTTTTTTGCGGCACATTGTTTACTGCCGGTGTGCCCGGGTTGGGAGCAGCTGCGGGGGCGGTACTGTTGTTGCCGGGCACAACGGGTTCCGGAAGTTTTGCCATAATGGCTTTGGCTTCGGGGGTGGCGTAGTGTGCTCCGCCGGGTGTGTAATAGCTTACACGGGTGCGGCGGCGCGAACGGCGTACTACTTTGTGCGTTTCGGTCAGGTACTTGAAGTGCGACTGTGTGAGATACAGGGTATCGGTGCGCAGGCACTGGTTGCGGAAGTCGATAATCATGTTCGGGTCGATGGGCTGACCGCGGAAACGTACTTCAAAGTGCAGGTGGCTGCCGTGCGAGTGGCCGGTGTTGCCGCCTAGTCCTACGAGGTTGCCTGCTTCCAGTTCCTGACCGGGCTTTACGAGCAGTTTTGAAAGGTGGGCGTAGTAGGTTTCGAGGCCGTTCTCATGACGCACCACAACAAGGTAGCCGTAGCTTTTGCTGTATTGTGCAATGCGCACCTTGCCGTCGAACGCACATTTTACCGAATCGCCGGTTTCGAGGTTAATGTCGATACCAAAGTGATAGCGGTAGCGGCGAAAGCCGAAATGCGAAGTGGGCTGGCCGTTAAACGGGTGCGTGTAAGTACAGTGCGCAGGGTCGTAGAGCGGAACGGCTACCGTATCACTGAAAAGTAATGCGTCGAACTTGGCCGAATGTACCGAAGCGGTATCCCAATCGTCGTAAAACTCATCGCCCTCTTCAAGCGCTTCGAGCGGGGTAACGGTTTGTTTCACCACAGGTTCGCCGGCCTTCTTAGGTTCACCGGTCGAATCGGAGGAGTCGCGCAGGGCAGCAGCAATTACCGGAGCATAAGGCTCAGTAGTATCTGCACGCAAAGCGGCAACCGTATTTAACGATGGTTCTGTGGTATCGGAGACAATTGCCGAGCGTTTGGCTACAGCATGCGGCGGATCGCCGGCCGTAGCGGCCAGCTCATGTCCCAGGCTGAGCAACAGCAGGGACAACGCCGAAGTAGTGATGTATGTGCGGAGTTTCAAACCGGTTTCTACTGTCAGAGTCCATATTTCTGTTGAAAGTCGCGCTAAAATACCTACTTAATCTTATCCTGCAACTTTTTTTCGCCAACATTGGGCATTTGATAAATGTCTGTCAGGGCGGAAAATGAGTTATATTTCTGATTATTAGGTATTTAAGATATATTTTCTTTACGTTAAACCGGTCAAAAGAATTGTTAAAATTCGACCAATGAAAAGCTTCGGGCGGTAAAAAGACTAAAAATGAACGTGCTTAGCGGGTGTTGGTAAACTGTTCATTGGTGAGTGCGCGGAGGAATGCTTCGAGGTCGTTTTTCTCTTTTTCGGAGAGATGGAGGGGCTGTATGAGGGTGTCGGTATTGATTGCGTCGGGTACAATGTGCTGAGGTTCATTGTAATAGTCTATTACTTCGCGCAATGTGGCAAACATGCCGTTGTGCATGTACGGGCCGGTTACCGCCACATTGCGCAGGCCGGGTGTTTTAAACCTGCCTAAATCGGTGCTGTCGCGGGTAATCTCAAAGCGGCCGCGGTCATTCAGGTTTTTGCCGTTGTAAAGGCCAATGTTGCGGAATTCATCCTGGGTAAAGTCCACGCCCTTGTGGCAGTCGAAACATTTGCCTTTGTTGTTGAAAATGTCGCGGCCGCGTTTGGCGGCTTCCGAAACGGCTGTGCTGTCGCCCCGCATGAATTTGTCCCAGGGAGCGTTGGTGTTCAGAGTACGCTCAAATTCAGCCAGTGCAAAGCCCAGATTCTCTGCCGTGGCCGGGCTGCGGAATATTTTGTAGAAAGCCTGCCGGTAAAATTCATCGCCATTAAGCCTTGCCAGTGCCGAGTCGATGGGCAAAGCCATTTCAAGCGGATTGGCAATTGGCCCCAGCGCCTGCTCCTCAAGTGTGGCCGCACGTCCGTCGTAGAAAAGAGGAGAATGCCCTGACAGGTTCATAACTGAAGGAGTATTCCGTGCGGCAAATTTTCCTCCAACACCTGTATTAAAAGGTACGGTATCCGCAAATGCAAGCTCCGGGTGATGACAACCATCACAGGCAATCGTGTAATCCAGCGAAAGCATTAATTCGGAAAAAAGCAGTTTCCCCAATTCAGCCGCCGTGCGCGGGAGCCGCCGCTTGCCGCGCTCCGCCGCCGAATCGCCCGCAAATAATAAAGGCCAGAGCAGCAGCAACGGAAACAACAGATAGACCAGCTTTTTCACGACACAAAGATAAAACGACTGGGCATTAGTAAAATCAGATCTTCGTTATGAAAAGAGCGGCAGTCCAACCGGACTGCCGCTCTTTATAATTATGGTCAGCAAAAAATTACTGCTGAATCACTACCTGACGCGAAGAACGTTTTCCGTCGGCGCTCATCACTTCAAGCAAATAAATACCATTGCTCAGTGCACCGGTGTTTAGCTCTGTGCGTGTTTCGGTGCTGGTAGTGGTAAGTACAATGCGGCCACGGCTGTCGTAGAGGCGAATGGTAGCCTGACCATTCAGCTGGCTTTCCACAAAAAGTTGCGTGCCGGCCGGGTTCGGATATACATTCAGCGAAAGCGTTTCGTTTTCATTCACACCTACACAGGCATTCACCGTCATTACAATGGATGCGGAGTTTACACAGCCATTGCCATCGGTGTACGAATAAGTTACCGTGTGCGTGCCCACACCTGCAGAACCGGGGTTGAACTGGTTGTTTACCACGCCGGGGCCGCTAAGCACACCGCCGCTCAAAGGCATTGTGTTGAATCCCGACGGGCCATCGTCAACGCACACTGTGGTGGTGTTGCTGGCAATCTGCACGGTAGGCAGCGGGTTTACGGTTATGGTAGTGGTTGTGGTGCTGGTGCAGCCGTTGGGGTCAGTACCATTAATCTGTATCGGACCTGAAACAGCGGGTGTGAGCGTAACCGTGGTGCCGGTGAGGTTGCCGGGTGTCCACACATATGTTGAAGCGCCGCTTGCGGTAAGCACGGTGCTGTTGCCTGCGCACACGGTTGTGTTGCCGCTAACGGTAATTACAGGCAGCGGATTTACGGTCACGTTTACCGAGTCGCTGCCCACACATCCGTTGCTGTCGAGCACGTTTACAGAATACATCTGGGTTGAAGAAGGTACATCCGAAATAGAAGCGGTAGTATCGCCGGTGTTCCATAAATACGACACCGCAGCCGATGAGGTAAGCGTTACCGGTGAGCCAATACACACTGCTGTATTGCCCGAAATGCTAACCGCAGGAGCGGGCAGTACGGTTACAGTTACAGTGTCGGAAGCAGCGCAACCGTTGTTGTCGGCCACATCCACGCTGTAGGTGGTGGTAACGGCGGGTGCTGCAGTGGTAAATGCGGTGGTGTCGCCGTTGCTCCAGATATAGAAGCTGCCGCCGCTTGCGGTAAGTGTAGTGGCATCGCCGGGGCAAATGCTGGTGTTGCCGCTAATGCTTACAACGGGCAAGGGCAGCGCGGTAACGGTTAGCTGCATGGTTGAACTGCAGCCGGTGCTGTTTTCGGTGCCGGTAAGCGTGAATGTGGTGGTGCTGTTAACCGGAATGGTGATCGGATTGCCTGAATAGCCACCGGGTTGCCAGTCGTATGCATCAGCACCCGTTGCGGAAAGTGTCACCGAGTCGCCTTCGCAAACAATGTTGCTTGATGTGGCAGAGGTGAGCACCGGACGCGGCGGTAAAATAATTTGTACCGAGTCGGTAACAATACAGCCTTGCGGGTTGGTTACTGTTACCGTGTAGGTGGTTGTAATGGTTGGCGAAGCCTGAACCTGTCCAATGTTGGTAGCATTGAGTGTAGCGCCGGGCGCCCAGCTGTAGGTAAACGGACCTCCGCCCGAGGCAGTATCGCCAATGGTGTAGGTAGGAATGAGGCACGATCCGGAGATATTGCTGCCGGCTTCAAATGCAAATGCCTGTCCGGGTGTGCCCAGTGTAAACGTGGGGGCAGGTGTCACATTCTTTTTGGTCCAGTACCACATATCGGGGTAACCGTAGTGGTAATTGGATAATGTACTTGTGGGGAATGTGTTTTGCGTGCAGCTGTTACAGTAGCGCATATCGCCGTAGGTAATGTGCTGACCTATTTGTGAAGATGTACCGAAGTAGTAACCATCAGACGCACCCTGGTACAGTTGCAGTAAATACTGTGTGCCGCCGGTAAGCCAGCGCGGATTGGCCAGTGCACCGTAGTTGTACTGTGCGGCCGGTCCTGAAACCTGAATCTGTTCGAGAATAGCCTGCGAGGTAAAGTTGAACAGCGTGATAAAACGTGTGGTGCCATTGGGCTCGCGCTTGCCGAAGTGTGTTACAAGCAGATCTTCGTTGGGTGTGAAACGGAAACCGCGCTGCGAGTTGGTTGCACCACCCGAACCACCAGATGCTACACTGTCGGTAGAAGAGTGGGGGCCTACGAATGTGCCCTGTACCGCTGATGCAGAAGCAGCCGAATTATTGCTGTAAAACATATAAATGGTGCGGCTTTGTGAGGCAAAAAGGGTGTCAATTTTTACCCAGGCCACAGTAGCGGAGGTGTTCAGCGTAGCAGGCTCAACCCAGAAATTGTACAGTGTGCTGCCGTTGCATTGTTTGCCAAAACGGATATCCGCACCGTTGCTTTGCATTTGCCCGGCTGCAATGAGTGTTTGCGAATCAAACACCACACGCATCTGGTAATTGGTAATGGTTTGCCCCGAGTTTTCAGTTACTGTAATCGGGAGAAGGCGAGACCAGCCTGCAGGTTGCGCAAATAAGTTGATGCCAACCAGCAGTAATACCGATAACACCCAGATTTTGGGTAGAGTTTTTCGCATGTTTTTCAAGGGTTTGGTTAAGGCTGCTAAGGTAGTGCATTGCCTCCTGATTGGGAATAGATTTATTCAGGTATTTCTCTCCGGTTTTGATTTCCTCATCGCTATAAAAAAACAGAGCCGGTTATTGTGAACCGGCTCTGTGCGAAAAATTTCCAAGTGCAATTACTGTAAAATCAGTTTTTCAGACACTACCATTTCTTCCTGCACAACCTGAATGGTATAAACACCGTTTGCAATTTCGCTGAAATCAAGCGCAAACAAATTGCTTCCGGCCGATGCCGCATATTGCTGTTCAAACACTACGCGTCCGGTTACATCAATAAGACGCACCTGAGCAGGCGCATTCACAGTGTTGGTGTAGAAGAGCGAAAACTGACCGGCCGTAGGATTGGGCCAGAGCCCCATCTGTGCCCGTACTGACTGATTTTCGCCAATACCAACCGTAGAGCAGGGCAGCACAGGACCTGTAATTTTTGTCATGTTTGAGAAGTCGATGTAACAGGCATAATCCACGCTGTCGATAAACGGATTACGGTTGCCCTGCAGCGAGTCGATATAGTCGTTGCGTGCAATTTCACGTGCATCCGGCGGATCCTGATAGTGCCAGGCTTTGAGGATGTTCTGATCCTGTCCATAGCTCATGTTAAGGATCGGGTTGGGCAGTGCCCAGCTTTGGTTGGCGGAGTTGTAGCAAACGGCCATGTAAAACAGCGCGCGTGCGGCATCGCCCTTTTGTTCGTCGCGTGGTTCAAACACAACCAGACCTTGTGCATTGGTTCCTACTTTGCAGCCGAGATAAGTTGTCGAGGCATTTACCACTTCGCCAAGCGGCAGGTTGCTGCGGAGTGCGTTGGCGTTGTTCTGGTTGGTAGGAAACAGGTTGAAGTAATCACTGTATTCGGGGTTGCTGGTGTTGCTCGGATAGCCGGGCATCCAGCTGTGTGCATAAGTGTGCTCGCGGCTGAAGGTTGTCCAGCCAAACGGCTCAGTGTAAATCAGGTTTTCGCCCGAGTACACACAGGTTACCACGCGCTGGCCGTTAATGGTATCGCGCGCCCAGAAACGGGTTACCATGCGCGGGGCATAGTTGCTGTAGAAGTTATCGGTGTGCGGGTTAGTAAGTGTGGTCAGATCGGCAATAAATGTGGGGGCAGCGGTGCTGATGGTGCTGTAGTAGTTTGCGGGCTGCATTGAGCCGGCCGACATAGCCATGCCGGTAAGCGGAGTGGCGCCGAGATAGTTGCGGTACTGGCCGGGGCCGTTGTATGAAAATACAGCGAAGTAATAATCCTGTGCAGCGCCAATGTAGTTGGCCCAAAAGGCCGTTGCTGTTCCCACAAAAGCTACCTGCGAACTACCTACCACATCACCCACACCATACACCGAACCATCTGCAGGCACATCGGTTACAGGAGCGTCGTCGCGGCGAAGTACCAGATAACCGTCGCAAGCCGGGCTGGCGGCTGTAAAGTTTACCTGAAAGCGATATGATTTAACGTTGGTGTAGGAAAGTGCCGTGGCTGATGCTGCGGGCTCGGTGGCAAAACCACCGCCGGCGCCGTTAATATTAATGATGTATGCAGGCTCATCGGCATCGTCGCTGTTGATGGTCAGTGTGGCTGTGCGTGTGCCCACTGCGGCGGGCGTGAAGTCGATGTTCAGTGCAGCACTGCTGTTGGCCGATACACTGCTGGGATTGGTTTGCAGCACAAACTCACTGGCATTGGTACCCGTAATGGTGATGCCCGAAATGTTGAGCGTGTTTACCAAACCAAGATTGGCCAGCGAAAGCGCAATAGGCGTAGTGGTAGATACCGGCGATGCTGCCCACAGTGTGCTGCCCGAAGGAATCGAGGAAGAACCCGACAATACATCAATTTCCTGACTCGGGCCTGCTGCAGGCACATCAAGCAGTACATCATCAAGACCTACGTTGCCGGAAACTTTAGTGGTGTAGAAAAAACGCACGTAACGTGATGCTGCCGCAGGCAGGTCGGTGTATTGTGTGTAGGTAGATGAAAGCGTACCCGTAAAGGTGCGCAGCGTGGTCCAGGTATTCCCGTTTACAGATTCCTGCACTTCAAACGTGCCGCCGGAGAAACTGTTGCCTGCAATGTAGTAGCTCAGCGGCCCCGGAGCCGAAGCAAACCAGATTTGCATCCAGTCGCCGGTGTTGTCTAAACGGCAGGCCGGAGGTGTATTACCCGATCCGGTGTAAAAGCCGGTTCCGTTGTTTGTCCATCCGTTCGGATAGGTAGCTGTGGTAAAACTCCAGCTCGTGGGCAGTGTGGTTTGCGCAGTTAATGCCTGAATGGTGCAGAGGGCAAACAGCGCAAGGATGATTTTTTTCATTTCTTTTGGTTTTGGAGTCTTTATTAACTAGGATCAGAAACTTATGCGTACACCTGCCGTCCATCGACGGCCCATGCCCATGTACACAAGCGCCGACGAAGCATCGAAGAATGTGCCGTTCTGTCCGTCCGTAATGTAAACGGTATTCAGTGCATTCAGCAGCGACATATTTACGCTCATACGTATGCCGCGGCCATTATCGCCTAGCTGAGTTTCACGGAATTCATAGCCGGCAAAGAAATCAACCAGTCCGTAACCCGGCAGCTGATACGATTCGCGGCGACGGTTATCTACCGTAATATCGCCCTGTGCATCATACTCTACCACCAGTGTAAGCGGATCAAGGTTAGCCCAGTGACGGTCGAAATACGTGTAACGGCCTTTGATGTAAAACCGCTTCACCGGCTCCCAACGCAGCGAGAAGCCAAGCTGAGTCTGAGCAGCATCGCCCACATGCACACCACGCGCATCAAACTCTACTGAATCAACCAGCGTTTCATCCTGATCGTAGATATAGGCTTTCTTGGCCGAGTTGTTGCGCCAGTCGCCGAGCGACATCAGTGCTTCGGCCGAGAGGTTGTGCATGATTTTCCAGTTTACATCCAGTTCAATGCCTTTGTGAATGGCATCCATTCCGTTGATGTTATAGGAAAACACATCGCCGGCAATATTCAGGGTGGGTGTAAACTGCGGCGGTTTGTTTTTCCAATAGGTGTAGTACAAATTCAGGTTGGCTGCAATTGTTTTGTGTCGCGCACCAAAGCCTGCTTCAAATGCATACACCTGCTGGTTTTCAATGCCTGTAAACTCTTCGTTGTTATTGTCGAATACGTTGTTGAAACGCGGCGGCATATTCATGTAGCCTACGTTGATAAAGGCATTGTAATGTTTGTTGATATTGTAGTTGAAACCGGTTTTGGCGGTAAAGCCCGGTAGCCAGATGCGGCGTGTGGTAGCTGTGCGTGCATTGGCCCACGAATATGATTTTGCGTTCACAATGGTGTAATCGCTTCCACTCTGATTATTGATAAATGTGGTGTCACCTGATACCGTTACGGTAGCTCCGTTTTGCGCAACCCCGCTTTGAGAACCGTTGGTGTAGTACGTTTCATTGTATCCTACAATCATGTTCACCACTTCTCCGTTGTCGAGAATCACATCGCGTTTGCGGAAATAATCTACACGCTGGTAGCCGGTCATTGATCCGGTGAGGGTAAAGAACGTGCTCCATTTATCGGTTTTGAATTCGCCCTGCGCAAACAAACCGCCCCACCATACCAAACCATCATTGTAATAGGTAATCTTATCGCCTTTACGTTTCATCGAATACTGCAGGTTGCCTACACCGTTTGGCTGGTTTCGGTCGGCAGCATCCACAATGTAATCGCCGCCCAGCAGGTCATACACTTCGCGGTAGTGCTCGCCTTTGTAATAGCGGGCATCCGCACCGAAAAGGAACGTGGCGTTGTTGGTGGGTTTAAATGTTGCTGTAGAAAGCGCACCCACCCATTTGTGGTTATTTACAGATGAGTTGATGTAACGTGTTGATTTGGTTTCGGTGGTGCTGTACAACGCATCAATAAATGTACTGTTGGTGTTGTAGGTGGTCTGGTAATTCAGCTGACCGGTAGTGGAGTCGCGATTTACGCTGGTGTTTAAACGTGTGCCGCCACCGGTACCGATAGACATATACACCACATTGGAGAGATAAAATTTCTCACTGGGCATCCAGTAATGCGAGAAACTGATTTGCGGTTTGTGGTAATAATTTACACGCTCGTTCAGTGTGGCGGTTTGCCCGTCGGTAGTTACATAATTGCCCCAGTGCGGATTATAGCGCAGGCCAAGTTCGCCCAGCGAAGGTACTGTGTAGCCGTTCCCGTTTGCGTAGAGTGAATCCACATCAATGCCAAGTTTTTCGGCAAGCTGGCGGTTGAGAACGCCAATAGGCATACGGTCGGTGCGCTGCCCGTGGCTTTGCGGCGCGCCGTTTATACCAAACGTGAGCAGGCTGGTGCCAATACGTTTCTGCACTTTCAGGAAATACGACCAGTTGTCGTTCCATGTATAATCAACCCAGCCGCGACCTGTGCGGCGCGATCCGGCCATGGTAATGCCCCAGCCTTTGCCAAACTCGCCCGAGTTGAAGCCAAACTGTAGTTTCTGCATGCCGTTGTTGCCCACTTCCTGACGAATGGAAAAGCCCTGTTTCTGTTCAATGCCACGCGTGAGAATGTTTATTGTACCACCCACCGAAGGCAGCGCCAGACGTGAAGCACCAAGGCCGCGCTGCACCTGCATGGTGCGGGTCACATCGCCCAAGCCATCCCAGTTACTCCAATACACCTGCCCGTTTTCCATGTCGTTTACCGGCACGCCATCAACCATCACCGCAATGTTACGCTGGTCGAAACCGCGCATGTTCACACGTGAATCGCCGGCACCGCCGCCCTGTTCGGTGGCGTATGCGCCGGGTGTGGAATTGAGCAGCATGGTTACATCGCGGCCCGCACCTTCTTCGCGGATGCGCTGTTCGTTTACATTGGAAAAGGCCACCGGCGTTTTACGGTCAATCGCCACATCAGCCACAATTTCCACTTCCTTCAGCGATTTGCTGTTGCAGGTCAGATTCACGGTCATCGATTTACCGCCAATCTTTATACTCACCGGCTCGTGTGTATAACCGGTGTACTTTACGGTAAGTGTATGCTCACCGTTGGGCAGGGAAATTTTGTACACGCCATTTACATCGGCCACCGCATATACCGACTGAACTTCGGTAGCTACAATGGCAAATGGCAGCAATTCGCCCGATGTTCCATCGGTTACTGTACCGCTGACTGTGTATTGTGCGCGGAGTCCGCTAACGGAAACAAGCAGCACAAGCAGGGAGAAAAACAGCTTTTTCATGGTCAGATGCTTCACAAAAAATGCCGATGAATGAGCTCATCAGCATTTTTTGTTTCTGGTTTTATTCGGTTCAGCGTACGCTGATTTTTGTAGTCACGCGGGTGCCGTTTGCAAGCTCGGTCTGCACCATGTAAATGCCTGCAGGCTGAGTTGTGAGGTTAAGCGTTTGTGCATTGCGCTGATCGGCTGCTTCGTAAATATTTTCAACCACCAGCTGGCCTACCATATTGTAAACCGATACGCGGGCAATATTCTGCTTCGCATTCAGCTGTACCAGGCCGTTGGTGGGGTTGGGGAATACTTTTACGTTGTTTGTGAGGGCAGCCTGTTCGTTTACACCCACGGTGCTGCAGTAGCAGCTGTGCTGACCAAGGTTGGTCCAGGTGTTCTCAGGCATTGAATCGTATTCAAGTGTAACGTTAAAGGCCGACGGATTGGTGGTTACACCCATGCCCACTGTGCTTTTGCGGGTCAGTGAGTGGTCGCGTGTCCACCACGTACCCTGCGCATCCGTGTAAGGAAACACATCAGTCCAGGCTGTACCGGGATCTTCACCGATTTTGCCAAAAATGTCAACAATCGCATAAGGCTGAATCCGGGCCAGAACAATCGCATCGTCGCCATTAAAATACATTACAGCGGTGCCGTTTACATAAGAAGCAGGTCCAACCTGATCGCCCATAGCAAGAAGAGCCGGGTCACAGAAAGCACCGTTCGCATCAGGCGTAGCCTGACCATTTACAATTATCCAAACATCATGCGAAGCGAGCGAACCCTGAAGCTGAATGCTGTCAACACCGCTGGGTGAACCGTTGCTGTAACGCACCAGACGATAGTTGCTCAGATTAACTGCATTGGCAGTGGGATTGTAAACTTCGAGTGCTTTGCTGTGTGAAGAACCCTCTACATATTCAGAAAAGAAGAGTTCAGAGCAGGGCATTGTCTGTGCAGTTGCGCCAAGTGTGAAAGCAGCAAATGCAAGGCTGAGTAAAGCTTTTTTCATGGTTTAATGGTTAGTTGTCGCTCGTTATCCGGTTTGTGAAAAAAGTAGCACACATTGCTTCAGCACGTTTCACACAAACCGTGAATTTTGCTGCAAAGGTAGGATAAGAAACCATGCTAATCAAGCCCCCGGAGCGGGTTTAATTATTCGGTAACTCCTTAGTAATGTGAAGTGTGAAAAGGGTACAGGCGAAAAATACGACAAGCGGCAGAATGCAGCCGCTTAATACCCGATGAATGGGGATAAACAGATTGATAACGTCGATAAACGGATTATAGTCGGGTCATTACCCACACCGAAAACAACAGCGTTATAAACAATGTCACATACATCGTATATATATGAATTTGTTCCACGCGCGTAATGCGCAGCATCCGGTTGAGGCGTTTAAGCATACTGGGTCGGGTCTTGAATGAACTCTTTTACGTGCTTTTTTTACCCGGGTTTCAGCCCGTTGGGGTATCCAAATCAGATGAAACGATTTCTTCCTGCAAAACAAGTGGTTAGGTTTTTGACTCCATGTTTTCGGTGCGGAGCTTTGTTTCGCAGATTATTGTTTGCCAGCATTTGTTGTTTGGGATAATTTTCAATAACATTTTTCACTCCGTCGGGGAAAATCTACCTTTGCGCCCTGATTAACCAATCTTTATCATCCTGACATGAACAAAGGACCTGTTTCGCAATTCATCGAACACCATTACCGCCACTTTAACGCAGCCGCATTGAAAGATGCTGCCAAAGGGTATGAAACTCATCTGCTTGAGGGCGGAAAAATGATGGTTACGCTTGCCGGTGCCATGAGTACAGCCGAACTGGGTGTATCACTGGCCGAAATGATCCGTCAGGACAAAGTGCAAATTATTTCCTGCACAGGCGCTAACCTCGAAGAAGATCTTATGAATCTGGTAGCTCACTCGCACTACCGCCGTATTCCCAACTACCGTGATCTTACCCCGCAGGAAGAATGGGATCTGCTCGAAAAAGGTCTCAACCGCGTTACTGATACCTGCATTCCCGAAGAAGAAGCGTTCCGCCGCCTTCAGAAACACATTTATGAACTCTGGAAAAAAGCCGATACCAACGGCGAACGTTATTTCCCGCACGAGTTCATGTTTCAGATGATTAACAGCGGTGTGCTGAAACAGTACTACGAAATTGATCCAAAAGACAGCTGGATGGTGGCTGCTGCTGAGAAAAACCTGCCCATCATTGTGGGTGGCTGGGAAGATTCAACCATGGGCAACATCTTCGCTTCTTACGTAATTAAAAACGACGTAAAAGCTACGACCATGAAAAGCGGTATCGAATACATGGTATGGCTCAGCGACTGGTACCGCCAGAATTCAGGTGGCAAAGGCGTGGGCTTTTTCCAGATTGGCGGCGGTATTGCCGGTGATTTTCCCATCTGCGTGGTGCCCATGATGTATCAGGATCTCGAATGGCATGATGTACCGTTCTGGTCCTATTTCTGTCAGATTTCCGATTCCACCACCAGCTACGGCTCATACTCCGGCGCCGTGCCCAACGAAAAAATTACCTGGGGTAAACTCGATATTCATACACCCAAATACATTGTGGAGTCGGACGCTACGATTGTGGCGCCGCTCATCTTTGCATGGATTCTGGGCTGGTAATCGTTTACCTTATACAAACAAAAGAGGCAGACCTTTTCGGGATCTGCCTCTTGCTTTTTTGTACCACCGTTATTTCACCATGAGCAACTGATGCTGCATGGTGCGGCTGCCAGTAATGCGGCAGGTGTAAACCCCGGCCGCAAGTTCGGGCAGTTGAATGGTTTCATTGCCTTTGTACACGCCACGGTGAGCCATCCGCCCTTCGGGCGAGAACACTTCAATGGTGTAGGTTTCGTTCGGGTCGGCAGAAAGTACCACGCAGTTTCCGGGCATTACCGGGTTGGGATAAAGCGCCGCCTTGCCGTAGGCGGGAGGTGTAACCACTGCGGTGGTAAACGAAAGGTTTATATTATCGACATAAATGGCCTGCCCGAAGTAGCCGCGGTTGCGAACGGCAATGAGTAAGTCGGCATTGTTCGTCCATGCGGCAAGATTGATCGTATCCGTGCGCCACTGTGAGGCGGTTGGCACAAATGTATTTGCCTGAAGCTGCGGTGCCGTAGAAAGCTGCACACCGCCTTTGAAATACACCGATGTAAATGTATTTCCGCAATCGGTTGATACAAGTACTTCAAGACTGTCCATATATTGCCCGCCGTAGGGTGCGTAGGCCACATCAAAAGTCATGAAATCGCCGGGCTGCTGGGTCATGTCCACACGTATGCGCATATCGGCAAACTGGCCCTGGGCATCGAAATTATAATTGTCGAATATGGCCGATTGTGTACTGTTTCCGAAACCACCGGCAGCCGTGCTCAGCGACCATTGCCCGGCCGAGGGAGCTTCGGCCTCCTGCCACCAGCCTGCGGGCGGGAATGTGCCCTGGTAGCTTTCGCTGAGCAGGGTGTTTTGCTGATAGGCACTTACCGTAATTACCAGCGTGCCGCTGTCGGTTTGTCCGGCACTGTCTGTTACGGTAAGTGTTACCGTGTATGTGCCGGCTGCGGCATACATTACCGCCGGATTACGTTGTGATGATGTGGCCGGACTTCCCCCGGGGAAACTCCATTGCCATGAAGCACCTGCATGGTTAAGCACTGAATGGTCTTCGAAGTGAAAACTGTCAGACACACAGTTCATCACATAATTGAGCTTGTCAACCTGAGGCTGTGCAAGCGGCGTGGCGGGTAAATCCTGAAGCTGGTTTTCCCACACACCGCGGCCGTAGGTGGCCAGTTTTATTTTACCGTCGCGGTAAAACGGTTTTGCCGAAAGCGAGTTGCAGTACGACGGAAGTCCGGCATTGTCCACCTGCCAGGAGCCGGTGGTGTTGTTGCGGTAAAACACCGATTCGTTGGTGATGCAATACAACCCGCCATTGGTTTGTGCAATGTAATGGAGCCAGCGAGGTTCCTGATTGTTCAGGTTATTATCGGTAATGTTTGTCCACGCAGTGCCGCCATTGGTGGTTACAAACACTTTGTTTCCGTTTGCGCCCGATGGATAGGCCAGCCAGAGCATGTTTTCGTCGGCCGGATTTTGTGTAATGAGCAAACGGTTTCTGTTTCCGCCTGCACCGGCCGAAGGAATGGTGAGTTGTGCCCAGGTTACGCCTCCGTCGGTGGTTTTCCATAGTTTGCCGCCGCCGCCGTGCTGGCAGGCATACATTACCTGCGGGTTGCTCCAGCAAATTTCGGTTTGAATAATTTTCTGGCTGGCATTGGTGCCAAAGGTGTGCATTAAGTTGTACGAAGCCCCGCCATCGACCGATTTCCAGAGATTATTATCGCGGCCAATATATACAATGTTCCAGCAACGCGGGTCGAAATCCATTCGGCCCGATTCGGCGGCGAAATAGCTTTCGTTTGGCCATAAGCCCACGCTGAAACGCGATATGGGCTGGCCAATGGCGGCGGGCAGCACGGCACCGCCAATGTCGGAACTGTACACCCGTTTTCCTTCGCCCGGATTGGCATAGCCCGAAGCCGGTTCGGCACCGCCAAGCTGGAGGAATTCGTTGGCGTTGTAGTTTTCGTGCCAGGCTATGGTGCCGTTGTGGTAGAGGCCGCCTACTATTACGTCTTCGTTCCAGCCTGTGCCCAATCCCCAGAACTCCGAGCCGTGTACACCATCCATCATTACCACATTATTGGCCGTAAAAAAATCTGACGACTGGCAAATGCCGCCGTCGTTGGTAATCCAGTAGCCGGTGGGTGTGGCGCGGAAATCCTGCATATCCACATGCATTTGCAGCGGGCCGCCAATGTATCCTGCCACCGACGAAAATGTAAGGCCTCCATCGTTTGAGCGCCAGAGGTTGAGACCGCCAATGAGAATCTGATCGGCGTTGGTGTTGGAGGCCATAATGGCGCAGTTGTAAAAGCCCTGGTGGTATGTCCAGGTTGGCGTTCCGTAGGCCAGGTTGGGGTGCGTGGCGGTGTAGGGGCCTCCGGCGGGGCCGTTGGGCAATGTCCAGGTGGTGCCGCCGTCGTTGCTGCGGTACACGCCTATGTAGCCGTAATCGTTGGGCTTCGAATCGCCGATGAGGTAGGCATATACTCTCAGCGGATCGGCGGGCGTAACGGCCAGCCTTGCACCCATATCCTGCCGCGCCGGATTGGTTGAACTGTACCAGCCTGTCGATTGTATGGTGTATGTGGCACCGCCGTCGGAAGAGCGGAAGAACTCGCACATTTGCTGGGCCGGATTGTTTTTAAGCACATACACAATTGTGTTGCTTCCCGGCCTGAATTTTATGTCGTAGCAGGCGGTGGTATAAACGGCAGTCCAGCTTCCTCCGCCGTTGGTGGAACGGTACAGGCCCTGCGAGCAGGCGGCCATTACTATTTGTGAGTTTTGCGGGTGTACCACAATTTCGTTTACGCCAAGGTTGTTGAGCGAAAACGATTGCGTCCAGGTAAGGCCGCCGTCGGTAGTTTTCAGAATTACATGGTTGGCACCGGCATATACAATGTTGGCATTTGCAGGGTCAATGGTAATGGCTGCAATGCCACCCAGCGGGCCAATGGCAGGTGTAACCAGCGACCAGTTTGCGCCGCCGTTGAGGCTTTTGTAAATCTCACCCGGTTCGGTGCCGCAGTAAAGTGTGCCCGGTTGCGAGAGGCTTTGGGCAATGCTATATACATTGGTTTGATCGCCCGAACGCGAGCCGTTTTCTTCCATTACTTTTTCGGCACCCACCAGAGTCCAGGTGCTTCGGCTGCGTGTATTGGACGTGGGCTGAAGCCATGCCGCGGTGCGCGCAAAATCGGGCGGCTGAATGTAACCCTGGTTATCGGTATGGTTGGCCGCTTTCAGCCGCCAGATACGGTAATACTGGGTGTGGTAATCTTTTTCAAACGGATGGGCGGAATACCAGGCATTGTAAAGACTGTCCACTTCATACACATTCGGATTACTACCGTACATGGCCTGCGCCCAGGGGGGCAGCGTTTGAATTACGGCGGGAGAAGGCGGATAAATTTCCTGCGCATTTACCATGCCAGCCAGCAGCAGGTATAATGCAATAGTCGGGAAGCGTGTTTTCATGAATGATGTGTGTTGTTAAGCACAATAAAGATGTGAATTTTCCGGCTAAGTGCCTGTTTTTTTTGAGATTGGTTTTGTGCTGATTTTTTGCCGGACGAGGCCCCGCTTGTGAGCGGGGGCAACCATATCGGAGATAGATACAGGCAAAAAACAACCAGGCAGGGTGTAAAATGAGCCATGACAAAGCCGAAGAGGCGCTATGGTAAACGTGTTTTTTTCTTTTTCAACATCAGGCTTCATTAACCGGCTTTTCATGAATTTCAGTGACGACAACAAGTAAAAAACCTCGTAACTTTAGGAACCGCAAAACCCGTTTGTTTTATGGAAACAATAAACCTCGATCAGTTACGCTTCCCGATAGGGAAATTTATCGCCCCTGATACCATCAGTGCTGCCGATATGCAGGCATGGAAGTACGAGCTGGCGCAGTTTCCGCGTAAAATTCAGGAAATTGTTTCCACGCTTGAGCTCCATCAGCTTGGCTGGCGCTATCGCCCCGAAGGCTGGAACATACGTCAGGTTATTCATCATTGTGCCGACAGCCACATGAATGCCTATATCCGAACCAAACTTTTGCTTACTGAAGATAATCCCACCATAAAACCGTATGCCGAAGCCCTCTGGGCCGACTTACCCGATACCACTGAAGCGCCGGTAGAATGGTCAATCATGCTGCTTGATGGTGTGCACCGCCGGTGGAGCCTGCTGTTCAACCACCTCACAGGCGAACAGTGGAAACGCACCTACACCCATCCGCAATACGGCAAAGTGTATTCACTTGATACCGTACTTGCGCTTTACGCCTGGCATTGCCGCCATCATCTGGCGCATATTACCCAGGCACTCAAAGCCGGCGGGACTTACTAAGCTATTTATATCTGCCCTGCAATACGTTTGCGGATACGGCTCAACGATTCAGGCTTTACGCCGATGTAGCTGGCAATGTGGTATTGCGAAACACGCTGCAAAAGCGCCGGGTGCTGATTAATCAGTGTAAGATAACGCTGCTCGGCACTTTGTGAAATCCATTCCGTATGCCGGGTTTGTTGCGCAAAAAAAGCTTCCTGCACAATACTCATCGCAACCGATTCAAAACGCGGAAATTTTTCGAAAAGCTGCCGGGCCGTTTTCTCATTGCCCGTAACCACAAGCGTACGCTCCATGCACACAAGCCCGGTAGGCGAGGGTTGTGCCGTTTCACCATCGCCGGGCGAAAGCACCCATTCTTCTTCCGCAAAAAAAGCCGTTGTCACCTCATCGTTACCGGTCAGGTAATAACTTCTTACAAGCCCTTCGAGAATGAAATACGTTTCGCGCAGCATTTCGCCGGGCGATACAAGTATGCGGCCCCGGTCAAACGTCTTAACCTGCATGCTTTCGTGAATGGCTGCTTTTTCCTCCGCAGTAAGCTCGCCGTATTTCGAAAAATGACGGCTGAATTTTTCTTTTAGTGCTTCGGATATTGTTTCGGCTGACATGCCTTAAAGGTAATTATTGATCGGGTTGAATTTTCAGTAATCCAATAAACTTATTTTTAGAAGATAATTAATGGAATAATTATTATAATATTTATATGGATTTAATTTTTGTGTGTAAATACCCTTCACCAACCCGTTTGGTGAACAGGCAAGCTGTAATTTCTGAATAAATGCAAAAAACGCGTATTTGTTTAATTTATATCAACAAATAACTACACTATAAACAGAAAGATGATCTGTAAATTTTTGCCCTTTTTAAAATACCTAAAATGTTGCAATTGAGTGATTTGATGTTTTTGAAATGCCCAAAAGGTCTGTGAATTTTTGCGAATTTTTCTATTGACAACGGCTTTTTGAGGGCAGAACTTACAGGGGAAATAATTGCTTTACGGCAATCAAAGTCTGAAGAAAAATAGACGTCAATTAATTAACCCTGTTTCCTCAATTTAAGTGTTGTCAGCACATGTACATCCACAATCACCCTTCAAACAGTCCGTTTCTTTATGAAGCGGAAGGAAAATTCACAGCCACCGCATTTGAGGCGTATAATGAATTACTGCGTACAGAAATAGACTGGCTGGTGCGGGTTATGCAGTTGCGTTTTCCGAAGCTGGATAACGGCACGTATGAATTTGCTTCCGATGCAAACTGGGAATCCCTTTCTCCGCCCGATTTACGCGATGGCAAAGGGCCGTATGCAGCTCTGGTAAATGCGCTCGAACTTGGTGCCGAGGAGCGCCTGCTGCTCATACTCACATTAGCAAGGCAAATGAGCCGGCACTCGCTCAAACACCTCACTGATATTCTGGTAAGTCATCCTGAACTGCAGGAAGAAACAGGATGTTATTTTGTGATGCCCAACCGCTCACTGGTATTTACATTAAATACAGTGCTCAGTCTTATTGGCGGCAATCATGCCGGAAAACGTGGCTTGGCGTTCGTGAAATTAGTGCCTGAAAGCAAGTTGGTGCGCGAACAGATTCTCGAATTTGAAACACCTCAGAATTACAGCATTCAATTCGGTGAAGGTGAAAAAGCGCCGGTGCTGGCCAAAGAGTATGTTACATTTCTGCTCAACGGAAAACCTCCCCGTCCTGATTTCGGCGATCATTTCCCGGCCAAACTCATCAGCACCAATCTCAGCTGGGATCATCTTGTGGTGCAGAAAGCCACGCGCAATGAAATAGACTGGGTGGTGCAATGGCTCAGCCACGGCAAGCAGTTTACCCAACGCGCCGGCGGCAAGGTAAACACCAGCTTTCCCGTGTTGTTTTACGGCCCTCCGGGCACAGGCAAAACAATGGCGGCAAAACTCATCGGCAAACAGTTTGGTAAGATGGTGTTTCGCATCGACCTCTCCATGATGGTAAGCAAATACATTGGCGAAACTGAAAAAAATCTTGCCCGCCTGTTTGACCGCGCACAGGGCAAAGACTGGATTCTGTTCTTCGACGAGGCCGATTCGTTGTTCAGCAAACGCACACAGGTAAGCGACTCGCACGACAAGTGGGCGAACCTCGAAACAAGTTACCTCCTGCAACGTATTGAAGAGTACGATGGCCTCTGCATCCTCGCCACCAACCTGCGCGATAATATTGATGCGGCCATGCTGCGCCGTTTTCAGTACACCATTCATTTTCCGCGTCCCACCGAAGAACTCCGCGAGCAACTCTGGAAAACGCTTTTGCCCGAAGGCTACCAGTTTGATGAACTCGACTTCCGCAAACTCCGCGTGCAGGATTTAACCGGTGCCAACATTGCCAACGTGCTCAACCACGCCTGCCTTGCCGCCGAAGCCGACGGAAGAACCGTATTGAAGAACGCCGAAATCGTACAATTCATGGCGCTTGAACTCATGAAGGAAAGCCGCACGCTGAAATCAACCGAGCATATTAAGTAAGAAGCCATCGTTAATCATTTCATTTTATCGTTTACTTGAATGTCGCACCGCCGCAATCTTTATTCCTATCACGACGATGAGCAGCACGGCTATTTCAGCACGCCGCAGCAACGCGCCGCCAAAGCAGCCAACAAAGCACAGGCCGATGCCGAGATGGATTTTGAGTATAACACATGGCCGCGTTTACAGCAAAAAATGGAAGCAGGACTTCCGCTTACAAAATATGAGCTGTTTGACGCGCGCATGTTTGGCGGGCCGCTGCACCGGACAACGATTTTTGCCTACGTGCGCGGGCAGCAAAGCAGCGAAAAACTAAGTGTGGCTGCGCCCGATTCGGCGGAGGAGAAGCAGGCGGATGCGGTGGGGAAAGCGGTAGCCACGGGCGGCGAGGTGCAAACCAATACTACAGCCCCAGAGAAAACCGAAAGTTCTTCGCTTACTGTTTCGCCGGAGTTTGAGGAGAAACTAGTGTTAAGCAAAGGCGAGGGTGAACCGCTCAAGAGTACTACACGTGCGGAGATGGAAAGCAAGCTGAATGCCGATTTGAGTGAGGTGCGCGTACATACCGGCGCTGATGCGGCAGCGATGAGTGCGGAGATAAATGCACGGGCGTTTACGCATGGGAAAGATGTGTACTTAGGCAACGGGGAGAGTGCGGAGAATAAGGAGTTGATGGCGCATGAGTTGTGGCATGTGAAGCAAAGTAATGGTGGTGAAATAATAAAACGAAAGCCCAAAAACGAACCGCTCGCCTATGGAATGCCGCCGGAAGTTATGCCCAATTGGTTAAAAGGTAAAACACTGCGATTGGATGCCGATGGTGACGGCTACCACGAAATTGAACTGATGTTGTGGTTAGACACAAACAAGGTGCTGCAGCTACAAATGCATCATCTCGACAGTGATTTCTGGACGAACATCAGTCCGTTTACTTCCAGTACAGACGCATTGGTGGTGTTTGACTATAAGGCGCTGGGAGTTGAATACCACAGTTCTCAGTTTACACCTGAAAACAAAATGATTCCGATAGCGTTCGAGAACAAATTCAAAATTTTTGATGCTGTCTCTAAGCAAAAGCCATCATATGATCTGCATGTAGGTGCCGACAAAAATTTTAGAATAAATGGCAAATATCACGTCGAAGCAGCTTCATTTAAAATTGAATTTCAACTACCTGTTTCAAAAATAAAAAAGCATGTAACGGATATTTCTTTTACCGAAACCAGAAAAAGTGAATATTTATCCGGCCCTGTATATACGTTTATAGCCGGGCAGCAGGGCGATGAAATAGAATTTCAGATAAATCGGGAATTTGGAGCATCTGTTCCGCAAGAAATGATTGACCAAAACCGTACTGCGGCATACTCCATTTACGGTTTCATGAAAATGCAGAACGATAAGATTGTGCGCTGGAAAAGTCCTGTAATGGTTTATAGCACAGACAAAATTATACCTGCTTCATTAGAGCCGGTTTATCAGAATGAGAAGATGGTTATGCTGGGTATTGCCGGTTCGGGTATTCCCGATTTTACCATTTATTATCATACACTTGCCCAAAAGAATCACTTTTTCCACACGCGAGATATTACACTCCATTTTACAGGTCCGGCAATAGGAGAAAATGACGATATAAGGTCGTTTACATTAGTAAACAATTTCCCGGTAGCCAATTCAACATTTCACGGCGAAGAGGATTACCATTCGCTATTGGAATATGAAGCGCCTGCCGAATTAGATAAGCAGCCCAAACCATTATCCATAACCGAAGATATTGCCAAACAGGAAGCCATTTTATTGCAAATGATGCAACGACTTGTGCTTGATGGCAGTATGAATCAGGAAATTTATTTAACGTGGAAAGATTACCTTCTGTCGAGAACAGTTCTGGAGGTAGTAAAAAATGCACAGATCAATAACAAAGAAGAAAAAGAAAAACGCGACGCCATTATTTTTGATGCGGCTGCAAAAGCCAACGCTTTCTCTACTGCGCTGATGCAGGTAATGAGAAACAATGGTTACTCACTTACAAACAGTGATCCGGGAAAAACTATTTTAGCTGAGAATTGGGCTAAAGAAGAAATAGAATTTGAAGAATTGCACGCCCTTTTAGATAATTATGTGGTGGCTGTTATTCCCGAAAATCTGGTGAATACCCCACCCGATTACATTCACGAATCAGCCGTATCACAATCCCCAAATACACAAGACAGCAGACAATACCGCCTCCCCACAGAGAAAGAATGGGCAGCTTATGAAACCCAAAAGAAAGCTGAAACCGACAGTGCAAGAGCAAAACTCAGAAACGAAGCACAGGCCGAGGGATTGAATGAAACGCAACAGCATGATAAACTCATTCAGTCATACAAGCATTTCTCGGCCTACCGCAACCAACTGAAAGCAATAGAAGATAAACAGCACGTACAAAAAATAAAAGCGGTATTCTATGGAACCACACCCGAACATATTGAACAGTTTAATAAAGCAAAAACTACAAATGCAGTTGCGGTACCGCTTCCAATTTGGGTGTATGTAGAAAATAATGAATGGCATATTATTGACCTGATTAATCCCCAACTGCCTTTTACAGCAACTGTGCCCTATTATCCCGAACAGGGAAGCACACCGCCTGATGCGCTTTTCGAACAACTTAATCATGAAAAGCACCTGCCCAAAGGGTATATCTATTATCAGGTGGGCGATGAGAAAAAAGTTATCATCACTAATGGCGAACAGACCCAATGGTATGATCTGCTCGGCTATATTGCCCTGGGGCTTGGCATGGTGGGGCTTACCATTGCCACTTTTGGTGCTGCACTTCCGGCCGAAATGGCCGTGGTGGGTACAGTTGTAAGCTATGCAAGTATTGTAACCGGCGCATTAAGCACAGCCGGCGATACCTGGGACAGCTATACACACGGCCAGCTTACAAACAAAACTCTCCTGCTCAATATGCTCGATTTGGCAGGGGCTTTGTTGCAACTAAAAACACTTTCGATCAGTTTGCTGCTCCGCTCCGAAAGCATGGCTGCGCAACTGCCAAAAGCGCTTAAAGCAGCTCAATTAGTTTATCTGCCGCTAAAAATTGGCGAGTACAGCACAGAAGGTATTCGCCTGCTCATCATTACAACAGATGCAGCCGAGCAGATCAAACAAATTATTGATGCTCCCGGCGACGACGAATCCAAAAAACGTGCGTTGGTTACTTTGCTTTCGCAAATAGCGCTCTCGTTAAGCATGTATATCATTGATGTAAAAGACTATGGCGATGAAGTAAACTTAGTGAGCAAAGCCGGACGAAAAACCGGAGCCGATGCACCAGCCACGCATACAGAACCGGATATAAGTGTAAAGAAAAACAAATCCGACAACGACGAAAATATTACCGGTTCAGTTGTAGAAGCAGCCGGTGAGGCGCACGAAGAAATACTTGGCGGTGAAGTAGAAAATACGGAAAACACCATACAGAAAAAAGTAATCTACGGTAAAGACGAAACTGGTTTTTACCTCGAAAACCTGAATAATCCCGGCATAAAACAACGTGTAAGCGAAGCAGAGTTCTACAACGCGCGGTTGAGCATTACCTACGCCAACAATCAAAAAACAGGCAAAATAGACAACCCCGCAAAAGTTTCTGTTGATGCACTGCTGCTGCTCATTGCCGTTGCCGACCTGAACATACAGGCCGCAAATTACCCCGCAGGCATACTTGCTGGTGTTTCTACCGCCACGCTGTTGCTCCGCAAAGGATTGAGGGGAATGATTAACAAGCTGAAAGCAAATAACCCCGGCATTAGCGACAACG